>JAISND010000233.1 GCA_031276615.1 Treponema sp.
CCAGTAGGTATCCAGTACCCGGAATTCCGCCAGACTTGGGTCGCGGCCAACGGAGGAAAAATAGTTTCCGCAGAAGGTGATGTCTTCGATTGACATGGCAAGGCCGCAGCGCCGGGCCACGTTGGCGAATTCGGCTTCGGCTTCTCCGCGGCTGCCGGCCTTGGCCAGCGCGGCGATTTTTCCGAAGCCGGAGAGGACAGGCACATCTTCGGGGATATTTTCTTCGTCTTCAAGACAAGGGGGAATCCGCAGTGACGCCTCACGGGAATCCATGGGGTTGATAAGGTAACGCTTTACCGCTTCAAGGGCTTCTTCCGAAACCGGCGGATCTTCTCCTTCCAGCACATACACCCGGGCGCAGCGAATCCGGGGCCTCACTCCGGCGGCAAGTTCCGCGCATTGTTCCGCCGAATCGGCGCGCTGATCGTACTGGCCCGGAAGGTACTTTGCCGCGAAATACCGGTACTGCCCGCCGGCGGGAACAGCCTCGCCCAAAAAAATCCTGTCGCACTTCCATCACAGCAGTCTATCTGGATTTTAGGGCCCGGACAAGGACTGTCCGAAAAATCCGGCCCGGCGTTGACAACGCCGAATTCGGGGTTTATGCTCAAAAGCATGATAGAATTCATGCTGGACACCGCCAATATTGACGCCATTGGCAGGTGCATAGATGTTTTTCCCGTCAGCGGCGTAACCGGCAATCCCGGCATTCTGAAAGCCGAAGGGAAGATCGATTTTTTTCCCCATCTGAAAAAGATTCGGGAAATTATCGGCGTTGAGCGCTCACTGCATATTCAGGTTACCGCCGTAGATTTTCAGGGCATTATCGAAGAGGCGGAAACGATTCTCCGCAGGATCGACGACCGGGTGTTTATCAAGATACCGGTTACCGAAGACGGCCTTAAAGCCCTGGGCCGGCTGCATGAGCGGGGGGTGCGTATTACCGCCACCGCGATTTACACCCAGGCGCAGGCGCTCATGGCTGCCGCCTGCGGAGCGGACTACCTTGCCCTGTATTACAACCGGATGAAAAACATGGATATTGACGCCGATCTTTCCATCAAAACGCTCCGGGCCGTTTTTGACCGCGAAGGGACGGCTTCGAAGATTCTGGCCGCCAGTTTCAGGGGCATTGGCCAGGTCAGCGCGGCCATTGCGGCAGGCGCCCGCGGAGTGACGGTTTCGCCGTCCCTGCTTCATGACGCGCTTAGCCTCCCCGTGATACAGGCCGCGGTGAACGATTTTCGCAGGGACTGGATATCCGTTCAGGGTGATGTTTCGATTGCCTGCCTGTAAGCGCGGGGCATTGCCTTTACGCCTAACGATTTTATGTGCGTGACGAAGCAGAGTTGTTCAGAAACCGCTTTCCCTCCGGGAACAGGCCTTTGGGGAACTTTTAAAAGCTGAAGTTTTTAGAAGCAGCTTTAGTTGCAGTTTTCTTACCAAGGGAGAAAATCGTCTTGCCGTAATTGTTTCTGTTACAAAGAATTGGCGACGGACTTTAGTCCGATTTCTCCGGGACGCCGGCATCCTTTGAAAACGGCGCCTGTCACCATGCGGGGCCTTCAGCCGAGCAGCCTTGCCAGTTTCGCTTCCTCCCCGGCGGAAAGAACTCCGGGAAGGATAAGGGGCTGTTCCGAAACCGGGGGCAGGAGGAAGCCTTCTTCCAGAAAAGCGCGAAACAGCGCTTCCCAGGCGCCGGGCGGAACCCCGCCGGATTCGGCGCCGGCCGTTTTCCCGCCCGCGCCGCGGTCATGGCTCAGATAGATCCCCCGGCGCCGCCAGGGGCAGCCCTTTTGGGCCAAAGCCCTGTCGATTTTGGGAAAACGCGGATTCCCCCTCAGCGGCGCGGCGGCGGCAAGATCGTAGATGCCCCTGGCCGCGGCCGCAAGAAAAACCGGCGAAAACGTATCCTGCGGCGGAAACGCGCCCGCGCTTGCAAGGGCGGGATCAAGGGCAAGAACGCAAAGGCCCCGCGGCAGCGCACCGGCGGCGGACCAGCCCTGAATCCCCGGCAAAACGGGTATCAGAAGCGGCGCGTCCGCCGGTACGGCCAGCGGCGCGCGCGGATCGAGGAAAGGCCGCCAGAGGCAGGCCCGGGGAGGAGAAGAGGCCGCGCCGGCCTCCGCACGGGAACCGGCGCCGAATGCCGGGTCTCCGGGTTTTCCGTCAAAGGCGCCGCCGCACAGCCCGAGCGCCGTCCGGAACGAAGTTTCGTCCGCGTAGACCCTGAAAACCCGGCCGGAGAAAAGCCGCGACAGGGCCCTGACAAAACGCCGTTCCAGCGGGTGGGGAAGGGGGCTGAAAAGTCCCCGGCTGGCGGAATTTTTCAGTTCCCGCAGCATGGCCGGCGGGGTATGCCCCAAAACCGCCGCGCCGCCGTTCTGCCAGAGGTCAAGCAGACGCTTCCCGCCTTCCGTGTAAAGGCGGAAATCCCGCGCGCGCAGGACAGGGGGCACAAGACCCAGCAGGGGAAACACGGTATCGCCGTTCATCACTCCGGCGGTTTGTCGCGTTTCACTCATAAAACCTCCGCTTAGTCATCCTTGCCTATTTTTGTAAACCGGGATCCCTGCTGTTCGCCGAGAAAAAGCAGTTCCTTTCCTGTTTCAAAATACACCCGGACCACCGGCCCGTCCTCACTGTCCCGCACCTCCGTTACCGCGCCGTAGCCGTAATCGTCATGGAAAAGCCTGTCCCCCCGCCGCCACGACCCGGTATCGTTATGCGCATCAAATCCGCCGTTGTACGCGTCATTGCCGCGGGGGGTGTTGCCGTAAACACCCTTCCCCTGCTCCGGGGCATGGGCCCTTCGCGCCGCGGCCCCGGTTCCCGCCGCGCCGAAACCGTAGGGCGTTTCCCCAATGATCCTCAGGGAACTTTTATCGATCTCCCTGAGAAAAAGGGAAGGTTCCACAGGCAGGGTACGGCCGAACATGCGGCGCACTGCGCAGGAAGTAAGGTAAAGTTCGTCCATGGCGCGGGTAGCGCCCACATAAAAGAGCCGCCGTTCTTCCTCCAGTTCCTCGTTCTTCTTGTCTTCCCGCGGAAAAATTCCCTGTTCAAGGCCGGTCATAATAACCTTCCGGAATTCCAGCCCCTTGGTGTTGTGAAAGGTGATAAGCGTAACGGCATTGCTGCGTTCCTCCGCGGTTTCGGCCTGATCCTCAAGGGAACGATCCAGCTCGATGTGTTCGAGAAATTCCAGCAGGCCCCCGCGGGTGGGAGCGTAAAGGCTTGCGGCGTTTGCAAGCTCCTGAAGGTTGTTGAGCCGCTGATTCCCCGACACCTCGTCCTGCGTCTGATGGTAGGCGGCGATGCCCGAACTGCGCATCAGGCAAACCACACAGACCGAAAGACCTTCACCGGAAACAAGCTCCTCCCGGTTTTTGGCGCGTTTCCTGTTTGCCTTCCCGGCGGGAACCGCGGCCGGAACTTTCGCCGGCGGCGCGGCAGCTTCGTCACCGGCCCCATCGCCGGAATCGAAGGCGTCATTCGGAAAAGGATCCTCTTCAAGAAGCGCGCGCCCTTCTTCCATTACCTTGAGAAAAGATTCTACGCCGGCTTTTGCCCTGGACGAAAGTTCGGGGGAAAGGGCGCGGGCGGCTTCGGCAAGATCCGACGCCTCCGCTCCTTCTTCGATGATTCTGTCCACCGTCACGGAACCCACGCCGCGGGCAGGCTTGTTCACCACCCTGCGGAAGGCAACTTCGTCGCGCGGGTTTACCAGAAAGGAAAGCAGGGCAAGGGCGTCCTTGATCTCCTCCCGCTCGTAAAACTTGAGGGAACCCACCACGCGGTAGGGTATGCCCCGGCGGAGCAATTCCGTCTCAAAGCCCAGGGACTGCGCGTTGGTCCGGTAGAGTATCGCCCAGTCGGACCAGACTTTGCCCCGCTCCGCCGTCCTGGCCGCGTTTCCGACAAGCTGGGCGCAGAAAGCCGTTTCCTCGTCCTGATCCGGCAGAAAGGCAAGCACCGGGAGCTTTCCGCCGCCGCGTTCGGCGCGGAGGGTCTTGCCCAGACGCCCCCGGTTGCGGTCCACAACCGAGGAAGCCGCCCTGAGGATGGGCGCGGTGGAACGGTAATTCCGTTCCAGCCTGATGATCTCCGTGCCGGGAAAACGGTCGGGGAATTCCAGAATGTTTTTCACCTCGGCGCCGCGGAAGCGGTAGATCGACTGATCGTCGTCGCCCACCACGCATATATAGGTCTCCGGCCCGGCCAGTTCCTTGAGGAATTCAAACTGGGCCACGTTTGCATCCTGGTATTCGTCCACCATAATCACCTTAAAGCGGTCATGGAAGCGGCGGGCAATTTCGCTTTCTTTCCGGAGAATCTCCACGGGCTTCTTGATAAGATCGCCAAAGTCCACATTGCCGGTATGCGCCAGCCTTTCCTCGTACAGGGCGTAGATATCACGGAATTTTCTGCGGCTGTCGATGAGGGCAAGCTCCGCGTCATCGAAGGAAAGAAAATAGTCCTTTGCCCTGGAGATGTTATGGGCAACCTGTTTTACCTCGGCCTTTGAAGAATCTTCCATGATGCCCGAAAGAAGGGAGACAGCGTCATCGTCATCGTAGATCACAAAGCCCGGATCGAGACCGGCCGCTTTCCCGTTACGCCGCAGAAACCAGGCGCCAAAGGAGTGAAAAGTCCGCAGCATGGCGTCCCCGGCGCGCTCATCGATAAGCCGCGCCCTTTCGGCCATTTCCCGCGCCGCCTTGTTGGTAAAAGTTACCGCCAGGATGGAACGGGGATCCACGCCCTGTTCCCTGATGAGCCACGCTATTTTGGTGGTGATCACCCTTGTCTTGCCGGAGCCGGCGCCCGCAAGGATCAGCAGGGGCTTGCCGGTGTGAAGCACCGCGCGCCGCTGCTCGGAATTGAGGAGTTCAAGGTAGGGGGGAAGCACGGTCAGGGCCATGCGTATATATTAACCATTCGCGGGCTTTGGTGATAGTATTTGCGCAGGGCGGAGGCGGAAATGAAAGCGCGGAGGGTACAGATTGTCTACAACGCGAAAGCATATATCGCCCGGGGAGAATTCCGTGAGGCCCTGAGGATCGAAGACGGCAGGATAATCCGGACAGGTTCGGGCCGGGAACTGCTCGACGCGGCCCCGGCGGGCGCGGAAAAACTGGACGCGCAGGGCTGCCTGGTACTGCCCGCCTTCCACGACAGCCACCTTCATCTTCGCTGGCTGGGTCAGCGCGCGGGAATGATCGAATGCGCCGGCGCCTCGTCCGTGGAAGAAATCATCCGGCGGGGACGCGATCTTGTCGCGCGCCTCAAGCCCCCGGCCGGAACATGGATTCAGGGCGCGGGCGTAAATCCGGATCTTTTTACCGGGGAAAAACGCGATCCTTCCCGGGACGATCTTGACCGCGTTTCCGGGGAACACCCGCTGATCCTCAGCCGCCACTGCGGCCACACCATTTACTGCAATTCCCCTGCCCTCAAAACCGCGGGCATCTCCGAATCCGCGCCGGAGATGGAAGGCGGAACCATCGAAAAGGACGAACTCGGCCGTCCCACCGGCGTGCTGCGGGAAAACGCCAACGCCCTGATCCGCGACCGCATTCCGCCTCCCGGCAAAGCCGAGGCCCTTTCCTGCGTCAGGCTTGCCGCGGAAAAGGCCCTCTCCCTGGGCATTACCGCCGCGGGCAGCTACGACACCCTCAGCCCCGATCCTGACGAAACCGCCGGTGTCTACCGGGCCCTTTGCGGCGGCGGCAGGCGGATCCGCGTAACCATGCAGTGTGGCATTTCGGGCAGGGAAGACATTCTGGACGCCTGCCTTGGCCGCGGCCTGGTCACGGGAAAGATTCTTTACGAAGAACCCGCGGCAGGGCCGCTTCTTAAAATGGGCCCCATAAAACTCTTCATCGACGGAACCCTTGGGAGCCATACCGCCTGGATGCGGCGGCCCTACCGCGACAGGGGCGAAACGTCTGGCTTCCCCGTGCTGGACCTGGAATCCCTCGAAGGGTTTATCCGAAAGGCGGACGCCGGAAAACTGCAGACCCTGGTGCACGCCATTGGCGACGCCGGAATGGATGCGGTGATTACTGCCTTTGAAAAGATCGCCGGAGGGCTTCCCGGACCGGAACGCAATCCCCTGCGTCACGGAATCATTCACTGCCAGATAACCGATCCCGAACTCCTGGAGCGGATGGCGCGGGGACGCATCCTTGCCCTGGTGCAGCCCGTATTCCTTGCGGAGGACATGTACATACTGGAAAAACGGGTTGGGCCTGAACTGGCCGCGACTTCCTATGCCTGGGGCGCCATGAACAGGCTGGGCGTAGCGGTGAGCTACGGAACCGACGCGCCCGTGAGCGATCTCAATCCCCTTCTCAACATAAGCTGGGCGGTACTGCGGCAAAATCCGGCGGATGGCTTTCCCGAAGGCGGCTTTTATCCCGCCGAGCGGGTAGACCTGGCGGACGCCATAGACGCCTATACCGCGGGTTCGGCCTGGCCGGGTTTTGACGAACAGCGCCTGGGCAGGATCAGGCCCGGCTTCCTTGCCGACCTTGTCTTTATCGACCGGGATCTTTTCTCGATACCGGCCCGGGACATCCACAGGGCCCGGGTGATTCGCACCATGCTTGCCGGGGAAACGGTGTGGGAGGGGCCGGGTTCCGGCTGATCGGCCCGGCAGCGCGGTTCCCGTATCAGCCTTGTCCCGCGATCCGGCTCACCTGCAGATCGAAGCCCGTCCGGCCAAAAATTTTGCCCTTCACAAAAGTTCCCGGCTCGGGGGGATCCTCCCCTTCTTTGCAGACGATTACCGCCGCGCCGTCAACTTCGGGCGCCTGGCAGTAGAGCCGCCCCAGGTACAGGCCTTCTTCGGCGTCAACGGCTTCTTCCACCAGCACGTCCAGGGTCCGGCCGATAAAGCGTTCCATCTGCTTTTCGGTAACGGGTATCTGCCGCTCCACGGCGATACGCTTCCGTTCGGCGGCGATTTTTTTCGCTACCCGCCCCTTCATTGAATAAGCCGGGGTGTCCTCTTCCCGCGACCAGGTAAAGCAGCCCAGCCAGTCAAGGCGCGCCTTTTCCTGAAAATCCAGAAGCTCGTCAAAGTCCCCGTTGGTTTCGCCGGGAAAACCCAAAAGAAAGGTGGAACGTATAACAGCCGCGGGAAGCCTTCCGCGGATGGTTTCCACAAGCCCCAGATAGCTTTCCGCCGTACCGCGCCGGTTCATGGCCGCAAGAATTTTTGCCGAGGCGTGCTGAAAGGGAAGGTCAAAATAGGGAAGGAAACGTTTGTCCCGTTCCATTATATCAAGGATGGGCAGGGGAAAATGATCGGGATGGATGTAGAGCAGCCGCACCCAGAAATCGCCTTCCAGCGTGGAGAGGGCTTCCAGAAGGCCGGGCAGGCCCGCCGCGGCAATGCCGGCCGCGCTGTCTCTTCCGGCGCCGCCAAAGTCCCGGCCGTAAGAACCAATGTCCTGGCCGATGACGCAAAGCTCCCCAATGCCCCGCGCGAGCAGTTCCCTGCATTCTTCAAGCACATCGGGAATGGCGCGGCTTTTCAGTCCGCCGCGGATAAGGGGAATGGCGCAGAAGGAACAGCGGTTGTTGCAGCCTTCGCTGATCTTCACATAGGCCGAGCCGGGCAGTGAAAGCAGAGGACGCCGGCCCGGATCAGGCGGGGCCGCGGCGGAAACCGCGGCGGCTTCCGGCGAGCCTGCCCCGGCCCCCGCGCCGCCGTTTCGCCGGGAAACCGGCTTCGCGGGCCTGGTTTTTCCGGCTGCCTTTTCCGCGGCCCCGGCAATTCCGGCCAGGTCCGCGTTGTCAAAAAGGCCGTCCGCCTCGGGCAGCGACCGGGCAAGTTCTTTGGCGTAACGCCGGGCAAGGCAGCCGGCGAGCAGGATTTTCTTTTCCGGGTAATTTTTCCGCCAGGCAAGCACGGCGCCGATGGATTCCCGCTTGGCGCTTTCGATAAAGCCGCATGAATTGACGATAATAATATCGGCGGAATCCGCGTCCGGCGCGGAAACCCAGCCGGCCCTGCCCAGAAAGGCCATCATGGTTTCGGCGTCAACCTGGTTTTTTACGCAGCCGAAGGGATCAATAAAATAGCGCATAACTCAGGACGCCGGAAACGGACGGGACGCGGGTTTATTCAAGGCGGACAAGTACCAGACGGTAACGGTTTTCATCGTCGCGTACCCAGCGGATATCCGCCGCCACCACTTCGCCCGCGCCGCCGAGTTCGACAGGAACGGTGCGGCCCCCGCCGATGACCTGGATTTTCGCCGTCTGGGCGTTTGAGACGCCAAGGCGGACCCCGTTCTGGGCCTGAATGCTAAGTTCACCGTCACGCTGGAAATAGCGTTCGTTCCGGCCGGACCGGTCACGTTCAAAAAGTATTTCCCAGCGGAAAAGGCAGTAACCCTGGAAGTTTAACTGAAGGGTAAAGGGATAAGCGTTAGGCGAAGAAAAAATCACCACGGCGTTGGCAAGGCCGGCGGCGTTACCGGTTTCGGCAGGGAGGGAAGGCGAAACCGCGGCAGGGACAACGGCGGCACTGCTTCTGTCAAAACGGAGCAGCGCTCCGGTATCGGCCTTGTTTTTGGCAAAATCCGAAACCGTTATGCGAAGATCCGAAATTCCGTCGCTGTCAAGGTCGGCGTTCGCTTCCTGACTCAGATCAAGAACAAGCGCGCCGCCCGGCGTAGCAAGCGTGACCACTTCGCCAAGGCTGCTCAATTCCAGTTTATACTGATTGGCCCCAAGGGACACGAGGACGGAATCGCCCCGGTAAAGACGCCGCTCCAGGGAATCGCCGCTCATCGCGTATTCGGAAGGCTGCCGGCCCGCGGGCGCCGCGGCCTCCGCCTTTTTGGGGCGGTTCAGAAAGAAAAAAGCCCCCGCGGCGGCGGAGCCAAGGACAGCGACGACAATGACAAGGGCAGTAAAAATTTTGAAAAACGGCGAAGGGGTTCTCAGAAGTTCCTCAACCGGAACGGGCTGTTCCTGAATCTTGTAGGCCCGGTACAGGGAAAGCAGTTCCTGTACATCGAGATCGAGATAGGCGCCGTAATTTCTAAGGAAGCCGATAATATAGGGCTCTCCGGGAAACCCGGAAAAATTTTCGGCCTCAAGGGCTTCAAGGTAACGGGCGGCGATATTTGTTTCCCTGCTGATCTGATCAAAGCTCAGATCCTTTGCCTCGCGGGCATTTTTTAATTTTTCACCCAGGGAATCCACCGTATTCCTCCCGCGCCCTAATCGGCATCCCGAAACAGAAAATTATTGTACACATTTGCCGATGCCGGAGAGTCATAGATAAAACGCTGCTCCGGAATCCCCTGATTGACTTTGATATTGGTAAAATCAAACTGAACAAGCCCCTCCGCGATTGTCCGCCCCTCGATACGGCGGATCAGCCTGGTATCGGCATTGATGTGGAGGATAATCTCCCTGAAACCTTCCGATATGGAACGCCGGGTAAGCCTGAGCTTCACCACTTTTTCCTGTGAACCGGAATCAAGGGGAACCGGCCCGGGGCCGGTGATGAAGGAAGGAACATAGTTGCGCCTGAGCAGGCCAAGGCCCTGGGCGCTTGCCAGAGACGCGCCGGCAGAGGGGGGGCGCCGGTTTTGGGTAATATTCTGATTCAGCACCGCCCGGTATTCGGGCAGATACACCGTCAGTTGTTCGCCGTTGAAAACGATAACCTGATCGGAGGGCCTGGTAAAATCAATGCGCAAAAAATCGGGAACAAGATGACTTACGGTTCCCGACATCTCGCTGCTGCCCGAATGTATAACAATGTTGGCCTCGTAATCCTTAATGACCCCGTAACGCTCCGATACCATTTCAAGATAACGTTCGGCGGTAATAATCTCCTGGGAATGTATAAAAAAAACGCAGCCCAGAGACAGCGTAAAAAACAACAAAACCTTCTTCACCTGTTCAACCTCGTCTCCCTGTTAAACGCCTGCCGTTATTTTGATACTAGCCCAGAGCGGGAGGAAAGTGCAAGGGGCAAAAAATACAGGGCCGGAGGTTTGACAGGATTCGCCGTATTATATAGAGTCTATCTAAACTGGACACAGGTTTTCCGTTTTCTGTAACGGTTCGAGGATTTTATCTTGTTATTCGGCTTCGTTTCTCCGGGATTAAAAAAAACCTTCCTCTGCTGCCTGTTCTTCGCGGGTCTGGGTCTTGCCTTTGCGGGCGGGAAAACCCAGAGGGCAAAAACCGGGGAGGACGCCGGGGAAGTGCCGCCGGCCCCGGCTGCCGGCGTGCCGGCGGAAACCAGACCCGGGCAGAACCCCGGCGATTCCCGGCGCCGCGCCGAACAGGTCGTCAAGGCCCTCGCCGCCGCCTACCCTGACCGCATCGTTCAGACGGAATTCCGCAGGGGCGACTGGGCGCTGAGGCTCCTCGACACGCCGGCCACCGCCGGCGCGCGGCCTGGGGGCCGGGCCGGGCCTTCCGCCGGCGGCGCGGCGGCAGCCACAGACCCTGAGGGAACCTGGTTCTATTACTCGGGCGGGAGACTGCTTCCGGAAGAACTTCTGGACAGGGCCGCGGATTACGATCCCCAGCCCTTTTACAACTACCCCGCGGAACTGCCCCCCTGGAAGGATCCGGCTCCCGAAGAGGCGGCGCGCTTCCGTGAAATGGCCGGCCGCCGCCGCGAACATCCGCCAAAACGTTCCCAGCATTTTTACGATGCCCTCTGGCGCGCAGGAACAAGGGACGAATCCTACGAGCGGGTAAAGTCGATCCGCTTCCTCGGCCATACGGTCATGGTCAATTACGCGATACTGGAAGAACTTTCACTTGTCGAGGAACTGATTCTGGCGGAGGCAAAAACCAGTCCGGAGCTGCGCGCCTGGATCAACGGCATCGACAGGCTGGAAGGCTGGAACTGGCGGAGCATCGCCGAAACCCGGAGCCGAAGTTTCCACGCCTACGGCGCGGCCATAGACATTCTTCCCGGATCCTTCGGCGGAAAGGAAACATACTGGCTCTGGGCCGCGCGCGCAAAACCGGACTGGTGGACAGTATCCTATGACAGGCGTTTCCACCCGCCCGGCGCGGTAATCAAAGCTTTTGAATCCTGCGGATTCATCTGGGGGGGCAAGTGGGTATTCTATGACACAATGCACTTCGAATACCGGCCGGAAATTCTGATTTTGGGCCCCGTGTCCCGGTAAAAACACACGTTATTCGTCCGGATTTTTGTCATCCCGCAATACAAACTGCATAAGTATGCCCAATAAAAGGTGACTGGCGCCACCGGGAAGGCGCATGGCGCTTTTACGGGAAAATTCCGAAAGGGCGGATAATATTAAGACATAATCCGCCCTTCCTGTAACCCGGGGATTTTTACGGGCTTTCACTATTGGGGATGAAACCCCGGGCGATATATTTACCGCCTCGGGTTATTTGCGGCCGCCGCGGAAATAGGCCATGATCCTTCGCAGAATGGCTGTAGGGAAGATAACCGAGGAGCATGTTCGCCTCCTGGTCAGCAAAAATCTGAAGCGGCTCAGGGCGCTTCAAAACGTTTCACAGTTGAGTCTTGCCCTCGACGCGGGCCTTACCCAAAATTTTATCAACGATATCGAAAACTGCAAAAAAGGAATTTCCGCCAAAACCCTAGCGAAACTTTCATCGGCGCTTGACGCGGAACCCCACCAGTTTTTTCTTCCCGAAAACCTGGGGGGCGATCAAATGCAAATCTATGTGCGGGACTTTAACGATTCCCTTTCAAAGATGGTCGGGGAACTGACGGGACACTATCTGCCGGACAAAAACAGAAAGAAAGACGGCGGGTAAGGCCGCTTCCGGTTCGCGGCAGCCCCTCCGGCCGGGACCGCAGATGCGTCCGTGCGGGGCACGGGAATTCAGGCGCCTGCTGCCGTTTCCATCAGTCCCCTGAATTCCTTCTCGTCGATGGTCTCTTTGTCCAGCAGTACGCCGGCGACCCTGTCAAGCAATGTGCTGTTTTTGGAAAGCAGTTCCTTGACATGGGCATAACGCTCTTCCACCATATGGGCAATTTCCTCATCAATGTACTGCTGGGTCGCTTCCGAATATTCGCGGTGGAACATGGGT
>JAISND010000250.1 GCA_031276615.1 Treponema sp.
CGAACGGATTGGCGGAATTCTGGCGGCCTCAAAGGCGGATCTGGTATTCCTCTACGGGAAGGAAACGGCGGCCGCGATGGGCGCGGCGGGCGCCGCGTCAGGCGCGCCGGTCTTCCGGCATTACACGGAGATACCGGACCTTGCCGCCGCCCTGGATTCCCTTGTGTGCCGGGGCGATTTGGTCCTGCTTAAAGGTTCCAGGGGCTGCGCCCTGGAAAAGCTGGCGGACAGGCTCACCGGCGGCAGGGCCGATGATTTTCTGGCGCATAACGAGGCCGGGCCGCCTGCGGACAGAGGGGGGATTCGTTAGATGTTTCTGAAATTTGTTTACCCCCTGGTAAAATACTTCACGCCCTTTAACGTATTTCTGTATCTTACCTTCCGGGGCGCCTACGCGGCCCTGACCACCCTTTTCATCTGTTTTGTTTTCGGGAACCACATTATCGAAGCCCTGCGCAGACTCAGGATCGGCCAGGTCATACGCGAGGACGGCCCGGAGGCCCACCTTTCAAAGGGTGGGACTCCGACAATGGGCGGGGTCTTTATCATTTTTTCGGTGGTGGTTTCCATGCTGCTCTGGGGCGATCTTGACAACAGGATGGTGCGGATTACCCTCGGTTCCTTTCTCGCCTTCGGTGCCATTGGTTTTCTCGACGATTACCTCAAGGTGGTCCGGCATAATTCCGCGGGGCTTCCCGCCTGGGGCAAACTCGCCGGGCAGTTTGCCGTGGCAACCGCGGTGGTACTGATCCTGTACTTTTCGGGCGGCAGGGGAATCACCTCCCTCTACATCCCCTTCTTCAAGAACCCCGTGGTAGACATGGGCTGGCTCTGGATACCTTTCGGGGTGCTGCTTGTCGTGGGCGAATCCAACGCGGTGAATTTTTCCGACGGCCTTGACGGACTCCTCGCGGGGCTTCTTATCCTGGTGTTTATCACCCTTTCTATCCTCACTTACATCACGGGACGTACCGACTATTCGTCCTACCTGGGAATTCCCTACATCGCCGGGGCGGGGGAGCTTACCGTGTTCTGCCTTGCGGCCGTGGGGGCGTGCATAGGATTCCTGTGGTTTAACGCCCACCCCGCGGAGGTGTTCATGGGGGACGTGGGGAGTCTTTCCCTGGGCGGCGTCACCGCGGTGATCTCCCTCATCATCAAAAAAGAAATTCTGATCCTCGTCATCGGCGGGGTTTTTGTGCTGGAGATCGCCTCGGTGATTATCCAGGTTTTATCCTACAAGTTGCGGAGGAAACGTATCTTCAGGATGAGCCCTTTACACCATCACTTCGAATTGTCCGGCTGGGCCGAGACAAAGGTGGTTATCCGTTTCTGGATACTGGGGGGACTCTTCGCGATTATCGCCCTTTCGACCCTGAAGATACAGTAAGGGGAGCGGATGTACCGGTTTAACGCGGAAAAAACGGCGAATTCCCTGCGGGGGGATCATGTACTCATTTCGAGCGTATTCCTGCTTGTGGGACTGGGCCTGGTGACTCTCTATTCGGCGTCCTTTGCCTTCGCGGAACGCTTTTTCGGCGACGGCCTTTATTTTATTGTCCGCCAGCTTTTCCTGGCCGCGGCCGGCCTTGTTCTTTTTTTCATCGCCTCGTGGATAAACCCGGAACTGCTGCGGAAACTGGTAAAACCCCTGACGGCTCTCGCGGCGATCCTCTGCGTTCTTACCTTTATTCCCGGCGCGGGGGTGGTACGGAACGGCGCCGCCCGCTGGATCAGGATCGGCCCCTGGACCTACCAGCCTTCGGAGATGGTAAAGCTGGCGCTTCCCGTTTACCTTGCCCACATCTTTGACAAGAAACGGGACTGTCTTGATTCTTTCCGTTCCGGCGTACTGCCGCCGGTGCTTGTCACCGTCCTTTTCTTTTCGCTTATCTATCTGCAGAACAATTTTTCCACCGCCGTATTTATCGCGCTTAACGCGCTGGCGGTTTTCTTTCTGGCCGGGGTAAGGCTCAGGTACTTCTTCGGGGCGGCGGTAATGTTTCTTCCCCTGTCGAGCCTCCTCATTCTGACCAAGGAACACCGGGTACGGCGGCTTATCAGTTACATCCGGCCCGACTGGGAACCCCAGGGCGCCGGTTACCAGGTGCGTTCAAGCCTCCTCACCGTTGTATCGGGAGGCTTCTGGGGCAAAGGCATAGGGCAGGGAACGCGGAAGATAGCGAGTGTTCCCGAGATACAGTCGGATTTTATCTTTTCGGCCTTTGCCGAGGAGTCCGGCTTCCTTGGAATAATGCTTTTCTTTCTTCTCTTTTCGGTCTTTGCCGTGCAGGCTTACCGGGGGGCCTGTAAAAACGGCTCGGGCTTTGAACGGCTGCTTGCCGCGGGTCTTGTAACAATGATAGTATCCCAGGCCCTGCTCAACATCGCCGTGGTTTCCGGCTGTGTCCCCGCCACGGGCATTCCCCTGCCCTTCTTTTCCGCCGGCGGCTCTTCGCTGGCGACAACCCTTGTCTGCGCGGGGCTTGTTGTCAATGTGTCAAGGCGCGGCCTTTCCCCCGGGAACGGAATTGGCGCATCGCATGACGAAATATACATGACGCATAACGATCTGGAGGAAGAGGATGCCGGCTGATTTCAGCTACACCGCGGAAGAAACCCGTGCGTCTTTCGGGCAGTTCGCGGAAAACACCGGAGATGAAAGCCCGCACGGGGCTTCCCGGAAAATAGAGAAGGGTCTCAAACGGCTTTTCATCGTAGCCGGCGTTATTCTCGCGGCCGAATTTATCTGGCTTTTCGGTGTCAGCCCCTGCATACCGCTGTCCACGCTGGAGGTGCACGGATTCCCCGGCTTTGACGGCGACGAAGTCCTTCGGTACGCGGGCATCGGCGACAGGGCTTCCTACCTTTCGGTGAATGCCCGCAAAACGGAAAAGCTGCTCGCCGGTCATTACCTTGTGGAAAGCGCGAAGGCGGTGAAAAGATTCCCTGACCGGCTTTCCATATACCTGGAGCCGCGGCGGCCGGTCGCCCTGTCCCTGGCGGCGGTGGAGGGCCGGCTGCTCCCCGTGTATTTCGACAGGCATGGCGTCATATTTAAAATCGGAGTCGGCAGGGGGCCCGTGCCTCCTTCAAACCTCCCCATCATTTCGGGGCTTGTCATTGAAAATCCCGTTCCGGGAATGAGGCTTCCCGCCGCCTTTGGGCCCCTCCTCGGGGAGCTGGAAAAAATCGAAAGCGGGTCCCCGGAACTTCTTGGGGCGGTTTCCGAAATCAGAATCAACCGGAAGCCCTTCGACGGATTTGATCTTGTGCTTTATCCGCTTCATAATACTGTACGGGTCAGGCTGGGAAATAATTTGGACGAAAACACCCTTCGTTATGTGATGCTCATGCTTGATGTGTTTGAAGAACAGGAATCCGTTCCCGGAGAGATAGACTTCAGATCGGGCGTGGGTTCATATACGGTAAAGGAGGCTCCCCCTGGCGAATGAAGGTTTGGTTGTCGGCCTTGATATCGGCACGACAAAGGTCTGCGCCGTGATAGGCGAGCGCAATGAGCAGGGAATTCTGGAAATTACCGGGGTAGGCGTCAGTCCTTCCACGGGCCTGCGCAAGGGGGTGGTGGTAAACATCGAAGCCACCCTTAAAGCGGTGGCGGCCGCTATTGAATCGGCGGAGATGATGAGCGGCAGGGAAGCGCACGACTGCTGGACCGGGATAGGCGGCAGTCACATCGACGGGATCAATTCCCGGGGCGTTGTGGCGATAACCGGGAAAAAACGGGAAAGCGGCAAAAAGCGGAACACCAGGGAAATCGGAACCGAGGATATTGCCAGGGTCATTGAGGCCGCCCGGGCCGTGGTTATCCCCATGGACCGGCGGATTCTTGAGGTGATTCCCCAGACCTATACCGTGGATGATCAGAAGGGAATACGGGATCCCCTGGACATGATCGGCGTGCGCCTGGAAGCCGAGGTGCATATTATCACCTGCTCGGTAACAAGCGCGCAGAATCTGATCAAATGCGTTAACCGCGCAGGTTTCCGGGTTAACGATCTTGTCCTCCATTCCCTTGCGGCGGGACGCTCGGTGCTGACCGGGGAGGAGAAAGACCTTGGGGTTGCCCTTGTCGATCTTGGCGGCGGAACCACGGATGTGCTTGTCTATAACGAGGGCGCGCC
>JAISND010000254.1 GCA_031276615.1 Treponema sp.
CCGAAAACGACGAGGATTTCTTTCTGCTTGTGCCGGACAGGGACGGCATGCTGGTAATGGAAACCACCGGGAATATCGATACCTGCATGGAATTATACGACGCCGCTTCACGGGAAATGCTTTCCGATGATGACGACGGCGGGTCCGGCGGCAACGCCCGGATCCGGCACAGCGCGGCGGCCGGGAGCCGTTATATCGCCAGAGTCCGCGGCTTTGATCACGAAACCGGCGGCTACGGTTTCCGCGCCTGGCTTGCCGAACCGGTCCGCCCCGATGAATACGAAAACGACGATGATTTCGATTCCGCCGGGGAAATCGGCATCGGGACGGCCCAGCGGCACACCTTCACCACCGGGGACGACGAGGACTGGGTAAAATTCGTGATAAGCCGGGAGGGACGCTACGTTATACGGGCCCGGGGCGTGAATTCCGGCCGGCTCGACACCTGCATTGAATTGTACGGCAGCGACGGCAACAGCATCGGCGAGGACGACGACGGCGGCGAAGAATACGATTCCCGCCTCGCCGTAAACCTTCAGGCCGGAAACTACTTTTTGAAGGTGAAATGTCTCGATAGCGAACCGGACGAACCCTATACCATCCGCGTCGATGCGGAATGAGATTCGGGCGGGAAACAGGGCCATGAAAAAACGTATTGCCCGCATTCTATGCGTCCTTGCCTTGCCGTTTTCCCTTTCCGCCCAGGCGGCGGGGGATATTCCCGGAGAAAACGCGGGGCTTCTTCCGGAATTGAACGCCGGGGGGCTTCCCCTGAGAAAAATCGCCCTCTTTTCCTCCGGCCTTGCGTACCACGAACATTCGGGAACGGTAAACGGGGAGGCCGGTTTTATCCTGCCCTTCAGATACGGGGCGGTAAACGACGCGCTGAAATCCCTGGTGATCAACGATCCCGCTTCGTCGAATCCCCGGGTAAGCTATCCGTCGGAACAGGCCCTTGTCCGGGCGCTGCGGAGTCTGCGGATCGATCTTTCCGGCAATCCCGATACGGCGCGGATTCTGGGCAGCCTGCGGGGGACGGAAGTGGAAATCGCCGCCCCCGATCCCCTGGACGGAAGAATCGTCGGCCTTGAATACCGGGCTTCCGCGGCGGAATACGCGGTTGAGGAACCCTGGCTTTCCCTCTATACCCCCGACGGCCTCAAACTGTTTAACCTGAAAGAAGTCCTTTCCATAAAGTTTAAAGACCCCGCCATACACAGAGACCTTGAGCGGGCCCTTGATCTTGTCGCGGATTCCGGAATTTCGGATTTCCGGAATCTCGCGCTGACGCTTGACGGCGGCGGAAGCCGTACCGTCTCCCTGAGCTATGTTATCCCCTCGCCGGTGTGGAAAGTTTCCTACCGGCTCGATCTTGGTTCCCGGCGCGGCGCGGCGGACAGGGGCGGCGGGGCGGCGGCTCTGTTTCAGGGCTGGGCCATCGTGGATAACGACGGGGACACGGACTGGAACAATATTGAACTTTCGCTCGTTTCCGGCCGTCCCGCGTCCTTTATCCAAAACCTCTACCCGCCCTACTACCAGGCCCGCCCGGTCATTCCCCTGGCAATAGCCGGGACCGCGGCGGCCGAAAGCCACGATCAGGCTTATTCCCTCGCCGCGCCGGCATCGCCCGCCCCGTCCGCGGCGAAGAACAGCGTCATGAGGCAAAAGGCCGGGGACGCCGAACGCTACGAAGCGGACGCGGTCACGGGCGGAATTCTTGAAACCGCCGCCGGCGCCGCCGCGGGGGATCAGTTCGAGTTTACAATAAAGAAGCCCGTCACCCTTAAGCGCGGAATGAGCGCCATGCTGCCCCTGGTGGAAGGCTCCATAGAAGCCCGCGGGCTTCTTGTTTTTTCCGGCTCAAATTTCCGCGGGGGAAACGCGCATCCCAGGCTTGGCGCGGAAATAACCAACACCACCGGCATGAAGCTCCCCGCCGGGGCCGTTACCGTGTACGAGGACGGTACCTACGCGGGAGACGCCTTAATCGAATTCTGGAACGAGAACGAAAAACGGCTCATCTCCTTCGGGGAAGACCTTTCCGTTACCGGAACCGTTACGGATTCCGGCAGCCGGACGGTGAGTTCCGTTACCCTGGGCGGCGGCGTGATGACCATTAACCGCAGCCAGGTTTTCCTTAAAACCTATACCTTTAAAAATTCTTCTTCCGAATCCAGGCGGCTTGTGGTAGAGCATCCGAAAACTGCCGGGGCCGTCCTTGAATCGCCGGAAGCCGGCGGGCAGACGCCTTCGTCCTACCGTTTTACCGTGACCCTTTCGCCCGGCCGGGAGCTTATCCTTCCCATCCGCGAAGAACGTCCCCTTTCCGAAAGGATCAGCCTTCTCCAGGCCGGTCCCGAAACCTTTTTGAGCTACTCCGGAAACCGGGAAATACCCGAACAGGTGCGTTCCGCCCTGCGGCGGGCGCTGGAGTTAAAGCGCGGGGCCGACGCGGCGCGGACAGGCCTGGACGAACTCTCCGGCCGCCGGGACTACCTTGTTTCGGAACAGGACAGGATACGGAAAAACCTCGAAGCCGCCGGCAGCCAGACCCAGCAGGGGCAGGAATACCTGCGCCGCCTGACTTCCCTTGACAGCGAACTGGACAGGCTCGGCCAGGATATTGATTCCGCCCGTCAAAGTGCAAGGGCCGCGCAGGAGGCTTACGAAAAATACCTTGCCGGCCTGATTTTGTAGGCGGAGCCGCCCGGCAACCGTTTCGGCATCCCCGGGAGAATTGCGAAAGACTCTATCCGCGCCAGGACGCGAGCGCCTTTCTGAAGGCCTCACCCGAGGCGCGGATTATTTTTTCATCCACGCAGTAGGCGAAGCGGAGCCAGCCGGGCTTTCCAAAGCCGCTTCCGGGGACGCCGAGGATGAGGTGCTGCTTGAGGTGGTTCACAAAGGCCAAATCGTCCGCGGAAGCGCCGGGAACCCGGCAGAAAAGGTAAAAGGCGCCTTCAGGTTCCACGTATTCCATGCCCGCCGCGTCAAGGACAGCCTTGAACGCGTCGCGTCGGCGCGCGTAAATTCCGACATCGACCCGCGCGTAGTTCAGCTCCGCCACAATCCGCTGCATCAGCGCCGGGGCGTTTACAAAGCCCAGTATCCTCGTCGCGTAGACAAGGCCGTTCATCACGTCATCCCTGTTCTCAATGTCCGGGCTTACCGCTATGTACCCTATCCTTTCGCCGGGAAGGGAAAGACTTTTTGAATAGGAGCTGACGACTATCGATTCCGGATAGGCGCTGAGGATGGGGGGAACCTTTATCCCGTTGTAGACTATCTCCCGGTAGGGTTCGTCGGCGACAAGGTAGGGCGCACGGCCGGTCTTTTTTCCGTGATCCCGCAGAAGCCCGGCAAGGCCGGCGATGCATGATTCCGGGTAAACCCGGCCCGTGGGATTGTGGGGCGAATTGATCAGTACGGCCGCGGTTTTGGGTCCCAGTGCCGCGCCGACGGCCTCAAGATCAAGGCTGAAATCCGGCAGGGAATCCACCTCCACGAGTTTTCCGCCGTGGTTTCCCACATAGGAGCGGTACTCCATAAAGTAAGGCCGCGCCACAATGACCTCATCCCCCGGATCGCAGATGGTCTTGAATACCGTACTGAGCCCCCCGGCGGCGCCGGCGGACATGACCACATGGGAGCCGTCGATTTTTACCTGGTGTTCACGGGAGGCCTTTTCCGCCAGGGCTTCGCGCGCTTCCGGGTAACCCGCGTTGGGCATGTAACCGTGGGAACCTTTTCTGTCTTCCTTCGCGAGTTTCAGAAACACCCGGTGAAAGGCGGGCGGCGGTTCAACGTCGGGGTTCCCCAACGAGAAATCGAAAACCCTGTCGGCGCCGTACTGTTTCCTGAGCCGGCCGCCTTCCTCAAACATCTTCCGAATCATGGACGCCGATTCAAGGGCCGTCCTGATTGTTCCCGCTATTGGCATAATTTTATCCTCCACAGATCATCCACCGGGCTTTCGCGCGCCCGGCCCGAATTTCATCTTTCCGCCTCACTATAAACCAAATTCCGGGCCGCGGTAAACCGTGAAAAACGGGAAACCGCCCCGCCCGGTTCTACACCAGTGTCCGCGCGATACGGACAATGTCCGCGAACACGCCGCCGGCGGTTACCTGGGCGCCCGCGCCGGGACCCTTGATCACCATGGGAAGTCTGGAGTAACGGTCCGTAGTGATCACCACGATGTTGTCGGAATCCGCAAGGGAACGGAAGGGGCTGCTCCCGGCTTCCTCCCTGAGGGAAAGTTTGGCCGCTCCCTCTTCTATCACCGCCACATAGCGCAGGGCCCTGTCCCGGGCGGCGGCCGCGGAACGCCGCTTTTCAAAGACGGCGTCGGATTTTTCAAGCTCCCTGAAGAAAGCGTCCACACCGGGCGCCCTGAAGCAGGACGCGGGCAGTATCGCCTCTATGTCGACATTGGCGAACTCCAGGGACATGCCGCATTCCCGCGCGAGAATAAGGGCCTTGCGGGCCGCGTCCATCGCGTTAAGATCGTCCCTGGGATCGGGTTCGGT
>JAISND010000271.1 GCA_031276615.1 Treponema sp.
GGCGAAGGGCGCCGGACCTACCGGATATTAATGTAATACCGTTCCAGATACGCGATTCGTCTGCGGGCACTGTCGCAGCGGCTGCTCTGGGGGTATTCCCTGACCAGGCGGCGGTAGTAATCCAGGGCCTTGAGGATATCCCTGGCGGGGCTGTCAGCCTCATAGAACTGGCCGTAAAGCCAGCAGGCCTCGTCGCTTCCCGCGGGGTTACGCTCCCGGAACTGATCCAGAACCGAAATGGCGGACGCCGCCCGGCCGGCCCCGAATTCCTCCCGGGCCTTCCTGAAATAGTCCTCCGGAGGCGAATCCACGGAAAAATCCGGGTTTTCCGGCGTCTGCCCCGCGGGGGGGGCTGCCGGAACTCCTTCGCCGGCTGGCACGGAAGGAGCCGGAAACCGCGCCGGAGAGGCGGCTTCCGCGGAATCAGCAGGCGCTCCACCGGACGGGGGCGCGCCGCTTTCGGCGGCCTGGCCCGCGCCCGCCGCGGGCCGGCCGCCCCGCCGCACGGCTTCCGCCTCTTCAAGGCTTGTGGGCCAGCGGGGTTCGGCCCTTACCCTGCCCCGATCCAGCGGAGGGTTAAACCAGCCGGAACCGGCCGGTTCGGGCGCCTCGCCTACCGTCACCTGCACGTAATCATTTAAAATAAAATCCCTGATAAAATCCTGCCTGTAAAATTTCAGCGCGTAGGTTCCGGCCGCCTCTGCCCTGAACACAAAGCTCTGTCCCTCCGGGTCAAGCCGCCGCGAATCGTAGACAATGCCCCGGCGCGCACCCAGCTCGCCAAGGTAGACCCAGCCGGCGCCCCGGAAGGGAATTTCCACAAGCTGCCCCGCCGTTGCCCTGACCCTTCGGGAAAAAACGATTTCTTCCTCCGGTTTTGCCGGCGCCGGGCTGAGGACGGGAGCTTCCGGCCGGGGCCGCGCCGGGGCGGGAACCGGCTCCGCCGGAGGCGCTTCCTCGGCGGGCCCCAGAAACGGCGGCGGCGCGGGGGGCGGTGATTCAGGCAACGCGGGGGGTGGTACGGCGGGCGGCGGCTGTTCAGGCGGCGGGGGCGGCGGTACGGCGGGGGGCGGTTCGGGCAGCACGGGCGGCGCCGGCTCGGGAAGCGCCGCGCCTGCGCCCTCTTCGGCGGGCGGAAGCGCCGCCGCGTCCGCCTCGGCCAGATCGATCTCCGGTTCCCGAAGATCCCCGGTCAGGGCCGCTTCGGGGGGTTCCCCGGGCGTGGCTTCGGCAACGGGAAGCTCCTCCGCGCCGCCGCCCTCCGCGGAAAGTTCCTCCGTTCCGGTTTCACCGGTTCCGCTTCCGGATTCTTCCGCGGCCATCTCCGCCGCATCCGGCTTTTCTTTGCCGGCAAGCCCTGTTTCCGCGTCCCCGGCCGTTCCGGGGCTGCTTTCGCAGGAAAAAACCGTCAGCAACAGTATGAGCAAGAAACCGAAAAAACGCCTGTTCATGGAACACGCTCCATCAAATCGTCAATCTCCGCTTCGATTCTGTCCCGCCAGCTTTCCTCGCCCTTCTTCAGCGGATCCTGCCAGTAAGGTTCCGCGTCCTCAAGTGTCCAGCTTTCCCGCCGTTCCCGCTCAGGCAGCACGCCGGGAATAAAATCAGGTTCGGGTGGAAGAAAGAACTCCTCCGGGGGAACGGCCCGCGGAAGCTCCGGCGGCCGCTCCTTAATCCCGGCCTCCCCGCGGGGCCGCGCGGCAGACCCGTCTCCGGAACCCGGCCTGTCCCGTCCGCCGCCGGCCATTAACAGTACAACAAGCGCGAGAAGCAAAACGGCAAAGGCGCCAAGACCCGCAAGAAGAAAACGCCGCTTTCCCCCCTCCGGGTTTTGCGGCAGCCCCTGCGGCAACCTGCGCAGCTTTTGCCAAAGTCCGGCGCACAGGGGGCCAAGCTTCGCGGCCAGACCCCTTAAAAAACCCAGTGCGGCGCCCGGCAGGGCTTTGATCTTTGCCAACAGATTCCGAAAGGGCATACGTTGAATCTACTGCGTTCATGACAAAGAAACAAGAACTCCTGGGAGCCTGTTGTGCTTGCAGGTTTTTGCGCCGCTTTGTGCCGCAAAAACCGCGATATCGGGTATATACTGGCGGATTCATGGTTTGCGTCGAATGAGAATATGAGATTTATAGCGGGGAAGGAAAAGCTGTTTATATTTGAGGTGAAGGCGAACCGGCTGGTGGCAACCAGTGAACGGGAACGAAAGGAAGGTAAATCTCTACAAACAAGTCTTTAAAAACAAAGACGGATCGGCTGGGGAGAGGTGCCCGGCAACCAATGACAAAACGGCGGGGGGGGGGGGGCCAATTTAAGATACACTACAAGAAACGGTGGTGTGTCGGGGCGTATCATGAAAGCATCAAACAAAACACATCGACAGGGAGTTCACCGGCGCATACGGTAAAAACGCAAAGCAATCATGTGTCCTACGGTTTCCTGAAAAAGGCGGCGCCCCCGGAATTGCAGACAGGAGAAAAGCAGGTGCTGTTTCCCCGGAAAACTATTGATCGGCGAAGCTCTTGATGGTCTCCAGGTCAAGGCCGGTGATTTCCCCTATCGTCTCCAGGGACAGCCCCCTGGCCAGGGCCTTTCTTGCGACTTCTTCTCTGCCCTCTTCGCGGCCTTCCGCCTTCCATTTGGCGGTCAGACCAAGCTCTACCAGCACATCGTCAAAGGTTAATCCCCTGTTCCCCATCTTTCCTACCTCCAGAAATACCCCCGCGTTCGCGTTCAGTACCACCTCCAGATACGCACCCAGCAACCCCCTCCCCTTCTCCCTCCCCGCTCTCAGTATAGCCATTGCCTCCCCGGTTTCCAAGCCTCCGCGCAACCCCTTCAGCCAGACATTCTCTTCCCCCGAAAGTTCCCCGCTGTCTATAACCTGAATCGGAAATATGTCCCCCGCCGCCACGTATATCCCCGCTCCCGCCTCCCGCACTTCGTACCCCCGTACCTCCCGCAGGTGTTTCAGCAGTTTCCGCGGCTTCCGGTTTTCCACAAAGGTCAGGGTGATTTCGGTGACGGGCACGGCGTAAAGGGAGGCGTACAGACAGGCACAGCCGTAGACCTTGTAAAAGTCCGCGACGGACAGGTGGTCGCCGGGGCTTTTGTATTCCAGCAGGTTGTCGGAGCGGAAGATGGCGGCGATATTTTTCCTGATGGGGATATTTTTGAGTTTTTTGATGACGGCGAGGTCTATTCTGAGAGGTTCGCTGGTAAGCTGGAGTTCGGGGATAAATTCGAGGATATCCTGATACTGTTCGAGTTCGAGGCGGAAGGCCTGGACGAAGGCCGGGTGCCAGGCCAGGCGGGGAGTTGGAGGGGGAGGGATATTTTTTGCCAAAGGATACCTCGACAGAGACAGGGTTCGGTAAAACACTTTTCAGGGAACCTCTAAAAACTTCAGTTTTTGGAGGTTTTCTTACCCTGTGTATAAGGCACGTTCCTGCACGGCGCTTCAATAGAG
>JAISND010000142.1 GCA_031276615.1 Treponema sp.
ACTCCGTACCAGCGGGTCATAAGCCAGATTGACGGAATTCCGCATCATGTCCCGGTCCGGGTGTATCAGCACATCCCCCGCGTTGTTGACAAGGAACGATGAGTTCGCGCCGGTTCCGAAGGTGTCGGCAAGCTCCCCGGAAGAAAAATACACCGTTGCGTAATCTTCCCGGTTCCCCGGCAGGGGAAAACGCATTACCAAAACGGGTACGCCCCTGAAGAAAAATGTTCCGTTAAAAAGTTCTGTCCGGCCCGGGGGGCCGGTTTCGGCCCTGTTCCACGGAAACAGGGCCTGCCGCGCAAGAATCGAAGAATCAATTTCGTGATCCGGAAAAAAGGATTCATTGACAAACAGGGAATTTCCGGACTCCCTTCCCGGGGAATTAAAACTTAATCCCGCAACGTCTCTGTGGGTCTCAAAGAAAAGTTTTATTTTCCGATCCCGCGAATCGCCGGGGCCGGTGTTATGCCAAAGAAGGGATACCGCCGCGCTGAGGGAATTCAGAACCGTTTCCGCCGTCACGGAGGCGCTGTTGTTCACGTCAAGATTGTTTTCCGCGGCCACGCGTTCCTGGGAGGAATGGATAAAAAACCATACAAGCGCGCTTACAAGCCCCAGGGAAACAAAAAGGATAAGGGTGATCATTCCGGCCATTTTAAGTCCGATGGGAAACACCACCCTGATCCCGGTTCCGCTCTGCCGCCGCCCGGCCGGGACTTCCGCCGCCGCGGGCGTGGCGGCCCGCTTTTCCCGCGCGGGAGTCTCCGTTGTTTCGGGAGCGTCTTGTCCGGCGGATTCCGCCGGCGCCTCCGCCGTTTTCCGCGCCGCGGCCGGCAGGTCCGCGGCGGAACACGAAGCGGCAGTTCGGGCCGGACCCTCAACGCGGACAAAGCGGCCGTAATCGGCAAGGCTGTCCCTGCCGCCCTCCCGCTCCTGCCCTTCCCCGAAAAAAAACACCCCCACCCCGGGAACTTCCCGCGCTATGACTGTTTTCCTTCTCACCGGCCGTACCCCGCGTTTTCCGGATCCATGCGCCAGCCCGCCCGCAGTTCCGCCAGAGTACGCGGCCCGGCAGGCCCCGCGCACATGCGGCTTGTGCCGGGATCCGTTTTCGGCAGACGGTCGAGATCCCGCAGTATCGTCTCGCTCTCCTGCCGGTTCCGCATGTTCACCACGGCAAAAACCCGCAGGGGCTTTTCCTTGCCCTTCACCTCGATGCCCGGCATTTCTTCGGTTATCAGGGCGTCTCCGGCGAGTCTCCACAGGTTTTCCGTAATCAGAATATCGGTGTCAAAAAGATCATTGGGGCCCTCGATGCGGGCGGCAAGGTTTACCGTGTCCCCGATAACCGTGTACTCCATCCGTTCATCGGAACCCATCTGCCCCGACACAACCTCGCCGGCATTTATCCCGCAGCCAATCCTGACAGGGCGTTCGTTTCCCCCGCCCGGCCGGGACAGGCTGAACCGTAAACGCTCGGCGTTCCAGTTCCGCAGTACCGCGCGCATCATCAGGGCGGAACGCATACAGGCCAGGGCGTCCAGCCGGGGATCGCCGTGGCTTGTCGCCGCGCCCCAGAGGGCCATTACCACCACGCCGTCCTGGGTAAGAAATTTGTCCACCAGTCCGCCGGAACAGCTTATGCAGGGCACAATCCTCGAAAGGAAAGAATTCACAAAGGCGACCAGATCCTGGGCGTTCATGTTTTCGGACAGTTCGTCAAAATCACGAATCATGGTGAAACAGACAGCGACGGTTTTGCTTTCCCCCGTCCGCCGAAGCTTTCCCTGCCGGGCAAGCCGCACCAGCGTTTTATTGGTGAACTTTTCAAAATTTTCAAGTCCGTGGCTCATGCCGATAAAACTCCGGGTCAGGACTCCTATTTCATCACGGCTCCTGTTTGTCAGGGAAATGTCGTAGTTTCCCTCTTCAATCATCTCCGAAGCCCGTGTCAGGGCCTTAAGGGGATTGGCGATAGTCCCGGAAAAGAGGATGATTGCGCATATCGCCAGGACCAGCACCGCCAGACTGATCAGTATGTTTCGCCTGACCGCAGCGGTTATGTCCGCCATGACCACGGACAGGGGAATCCTCGTGATCAGCGCCGCGTCCGCCGTGGACAGCCTCTGGCAGGCGCCGAAATATTCGCGGCCCTTTTCATCGGTATAAACGGTTTGATAACTCCGGCTGCCGTTTTCCAGGACGGATTTTACAAAAGCCTGATTCAGAAAATTCTGTTCCGTCACAAGCAGCTTTTGATCGGGATGAACAAGGAGATCCCCCGCACCGTTGATTAAAAAAGATTCGTTTGCCCCCGAATAAAAATTCGCCGCAAGGCTTTCGGCGGAAAAAAAGCAGACCCCTGTCTTCCGGGTTTCACCCGCTTCCTCCGCGGAGGGTTCCCCCGGACGCGCTTCTCCGTTATACGAAAAGATCAGCGCCAGCAGGGGTATTCCGAAGAAGGGGCCCGCGTTGAGCAGGATCACTTCCCCGGCCGCCGCCCGTTTCAGTTCTTCCCCGCGGCTTCGCGGAAAATTTTCGGCAAGCCCGGCATCAATGCCGCGGGCGGCAAAAAAATCCCGGTTGACAAGACTCTGCCCGCCGCCGCCCGGCGCGCCGGCATCGGGCAGCACCGCGGCAATGCCGGGGTTTTCCCTGAAAAAGAAATCCGCCCGGAAGCGCGGCCCGCCGTCCCCGGCAGGGGCAGGCATGCCGAGCTGTACTTTGGAGCCGGCCAAAGCAGCCTGAAGAAACGCCTCCGTCCCGGCGGCGATCCGTTTGTTCCGGGTAAAGTTGTTGTCCTCCGCGGTGATCCGCACATCCGATCCGACCAGAACCGAAACCATGACGGTTATCGCGCCCAGCGTAAAGATCAGCAGGGCGGAAATGACAAGCACAAGTTTCAGGCCTATAGGGAAACGGATCTTTTTCTGTACTCTTTTCCTCAATACTTTCTCCTGCGGAACTTTGCCTGAAAAGCCAGGTTCCGGCTTGTTGAAAAAACTGTCCGGACGGGGACAGCTTCTTTGGCGTGGAATGCCTTCCTTAATGCCTCAGGTTGCCATCGGAATCAATTCCCCACGCGCCGTCAGCCCCGGCTACCCTGAAGCGGTTATGGTACGCCGACACCAAGGTTCCGGAACTGTTATCGGAAAGCACCTTGAGTCCGGCTGCATAGACCGATGGAACAATGGCCGCCACCGTTCCCGAACCGTCAAGGGCGCCAACAATCCGGATTGTCTGGGAGGCGAAAATATACACCGGATTGCCGATATCCATAAAGGCGTTATCCTTTATCAAAAAACTGCCGTTAAAGTAATACGCGCCCGGCCCTTCTCCCGCGGAGTTCCCTTCAACGCCGGCCTGTTCGCCCAGACTGAAAGTTCCGCCGTTCAGATACACCCCGCCGCCCTGGTATCCGCTGCCGGCAAGCGTTGTCGAGTTTCCGCTGAGTTTCGCGTTCCCCTTCATGTTAAAGACGCCGTTAAAAATATACACGCCGCCGCCGCTTGTTGCCTTGTTGCCGCTGCCCGCTCCGCCTATTACGCCGCCCGTCATTTCGAAGGTTCCATGATCGACGTATACGGCGCCGCCGGAGGAGGCCGTGTTGTTTTTTATCACGCCGCCCGACATGGCAAGCCGCGAGGAAGCGCCGTATAAATAAACCGCTCCGCCGTTTCCGCCTGAAAAGCCCCCTTGCAGGCTTACATGATTTTTTATTTCCAGGGAGGAATTGTCCGCATACACAAGCGGTTCACCCGCGCTAATCATGCCGCCGTCTATGGTTAAGGCCCCCGAGCCGTCGCCAAGGACAAGCGAGCAGCCGGGATTAACGGTAATAAACCTTCCGGTAAGGCCGGAACCCCGCGTGATGGTTTTCCCGCCGGATATGATTTGCGCGTGACGGACTTCACCGGTCTTGCCGACAACAACCGGGGCGCCGCTTGCCGTAATATCCTGGAGTATTTTAATGATCACGGGATTCGCGGTGTCTCCCGCGGCCAGATGGGTACTGGTAAGGGCCAGGGCCTGCGCCAAAGTCGAAAAGCCTCCCGCGTCGGGGCGGTATACGGGCATGTTTATGCCGGAGAGTTTTCCGGCGCTGTCAACCACCCAGGAAACCGAAGGATCGGCGGGATTCGGGACAACGTCGAATTTGAAGTGATTCGCCGCCGCGGTGCCCGCTCCGTCACGAATCACCTGGGTACCTGTGTTGTAGGCATGGGGCCTGATAACAGCCGCCGGCATCGGGGCGGCAAGAACACCGCCCATGGTTATCGTCAGGCCGTTGTCAAGGTACACATCATTGTCCGGAGCAATCCTGGCGCCGCCGTTCATGGTAAAGACGGAAGTGTTGTGGCCCTGAAAACAGACGCCTCCGCCGTGAGCGCCCGCGGCATTGCCGGATATCGGTCCCCCGTTCATGGTAAAGAAAGCGGCGGCGGCGCTTCCGTCCAGATACACTCCGCCGCCGGAGCCGTCCGCGGCATTGCCGGATATCGTTCCCCCGTTCATGGTAAATAAAGCGCCCGGGCCCACATATGCCCCCGCGCCGCTGCCGGAAGCGCCGCCGCTCTTCCCGCCGGTGAGGGTGAGGTTGTTTCCAAGGCTTATGTTTTTGCCCGCGGTAATATTCAGAACGCGCCCCTGCCCCTGGGCATCAAGGACGCCCGGGTTCGCGGCGGAGAATCCTTCCATGACAAGGGAAGGGAGAACAAGCCCGGCGGTATCGATCATGCCGTCAGAGCCCGCATTGGAACCGGCCGCCGCCCGGGTAACAGTTCCGCCGACCCTGACTGTCGCCGGGGCGGCGGGCATTCCCGGCCAAGCCGGGGGAAGGCTGGTCATCCAGCCGTTTATGAGCTTCAGCGCCCGCTGTACCGAAGCCAGGGCGGTCGCCTGGGTGGATCCCAGGTACCTGTCATCACCGTCCTCGCTGACATAGAAAACGGTATGAACCATATCGGCCCTGCTGTAATAAATGACGTAGGTTTTTTTTGTAATGTTGTCCGGCGCGGTCACCGTAACGGCAAGGGTATTTTCACCCTGGTTAAAGGCAAGCGGTGAAGCATGGACATGGGTATTTCCGGCGGTGTTGCCAAAGCCGGAAGAAATGCCGGTTCCCTGGTGTTCCGCGCCGAAGGTCTGGCCCGGTTTCAGGGTGACTGAAAGCCGGCTGATCGTCCCATCCGCCGTGCCCGACGCGGAATAGAAACTGACAGCGGGATTGAAAGATGCGGGGGTATACGCGCCCATCTCGTCAAAGGAAATATCAGCAGGTTCCGCGTCGGCGGGACTGACGGCCTGGGTTGTCGCCTGTTCCCTGTTGCTCCAGTTGCTGATGACAAGGCCGGTTCGCGCCCGCACCCAGACCGAATACGTCGTATCCCCGTCCAGGCCTTTCAGGGTACAGGAAGTTCCGGTTATGTTGGTTACGTGAGCGGGATCCGCCGGGGCCGGAACGGACGGGGCGCTGGTATAGTAAATTTCATACGTCGCGGCTTCGGGCACCGCGCTCCAGCTTGCGCTGATCTGCGCAACTCCGGGGATCAGGGAATTCAGAACAGGCGCGCCCAGGGGCGTGTCCCCGAGAAAGCCGTTCCGGTCCACATACCAGGGCAGGGGGCCGCTGCCGGGGCTTACGGTAAAACGGCCGTGGTTGGCGGCTATCAGCGCAGGGTCCCCGGAAAGCACCCGGACGGTACCGCCGCCGCCGTACGTTTCCGGGGTGATTGCCGCCACGGGAGGGGTTCCGGTTAAATCGCTTCCCACGGTAAGAGTTGTGCCCGCAGGCAGGTATACGTCGCTGTCCCGGGCTACCGTGGCGCCGTCCCGCATGATAAAGGAACTGGCCGCGTCCTGTATCAAAACGCCGGCGCCGGGCGCCGCGCTGCCGCCTGTCAGGGCAAGATTGTCCCCGATGGTTACCCGGGCGCCCCCGGCGATGTACAGAACCCGCAGGCCTGTTCCGGCGGCGTTGATCCTGCCGCCGCTTCCATAGCCCTTCAGCGTAAGGGGAGGATACACGGAACTGTCCCCGTCTATCCCCGCCATGCTGCCTCCGGGGCCGGTCAGGGCGGTGGATTTGATTTCCCCGGAAATAAAGATCAGCGCCGGCAGGGGCCCGGAGTCGCCGTCTTTCCAGTTGCCGCCCCGGTACCGGATTTTGACAGCCTCTATCGCCTTCTGGACGGTCAGCAGGGGCGAATCCGCGGAAAGACCGTCATTGACGTCATTCCCCTTTTCGGAGACAAACCAGGCGTAATATTCACGGGCAGGCCCGGCCTCTTCAAGCCTGGCATTAATATAGAAATTGAGGGGAAGATTATAAAGCTCGCAGCCGGCCAAAAAAAACAAAACGCTGAAAAAGAAAAACAGGGAATTACGGAAACTTGTCATTTTTTTATTCTTTTTTACATGAGCCTGTTCCAAAACTAATTGACTGTGCGCTAAAGCGCACGGTTTTGGAACAGCCTCACATAAGCCAATTTCAAAATTTGACATTCTGAAATCGCCTCACATGAGATTCTCTCTCCTATTTTAGACCAGTATCCATCCCTTTTCAATATTTTAAAAAAAAGCGATAATTCAGGGTATGGATAAATCAGACTATCAATCCGAAAACAGACCCGAAAGGAAGGGGGCTTTTTTATGGATTGTCTCGACCCTGGTGCTCTGCGCCCTTTTTGTCCTTGCGTCTGTTTCCCCGGTTATCGCCCAGGGCAGGGATGGCGGCGGAAAAAGCGCCG
>JAISND010000046.1 GCA_031276615.1 Treponema sp.
ACAGGAGGCCCAAGCCCACAGCCCCTTTCCCGGTTTTCCTGTTTTGTCCCGCACAGGGGCTTCCATTTCTCCGCAATTGTAACACTTCACATAACTGATCACCATCATGGGGTGTACCCTAAAAAACGGGCTGTGTCATTGGTCGTTTTGCCGTTAGCCTTATGCAATACTGTTTGAATGCGTACCGCAAATTTGTGCGCTATTTTCCCGGCGGCAAGTATATTTTCTATGAGCGCCTTATCCCCGGAATTCAACCGGGGTAACACCTCCCGTTCCATCCCATAAATAACCAATTCGCAATTATGTCGTCTGTATATTACAGAACACCAAGGGCGTGAGGGCCGGAGATTCCCCTGCCCGGCCCTTTCAATAACGCCTAACGGGAAGCCGGGCAGGCCCGCTGTTTGGGTACGCACTCGGGATACCTGTTCAGGATGAAAAGGTTCGGCCTTGTCCGAATTCCGCCGGCCGGCGCCGCGCCTTCCCCCCTGTCCGCGCCGTCTTCGTCCGATGCCCCGCCGGCGCCGCTTTCCGCGCGGCCGTCTCCCGGCGCTTCATAAAAGCCAAGGCGGGCATTGGGGTCAATCCGCGCGAGGGCATCGGCGGCGATGTTAAGCGCAATGCGGTTCTGATCTTCGGGAGTGAAGGCACGGCAGGCGGGGCAGGAACACCACGATTTTTCGTGTCCCCGGTCGGGCCAGAGGTGGAACACCCGGACCGGCCGCGCGCCTCCGGTTCCCCCGCCCGAAGCGGCCGGGCCCTCCGCGGGCTCGCCGGACATAAGGGGAATGGCGCGGCTGAAAAGGCGCGCCGCGTTTTTTTGCAGAAATTCCATCGTTTCCGGGTTGGTAGGACAGAAGTTATGGCGCGGAGTGCGTCTGCCGCCTTCCATGCGAAAAAGTTCGCGGTGAAGGAAGAAAAGGCTGCGGGGCAGAAGCAGGGAAAGATCCCAGCCTCCCGCTTCAATCATCATGGCGTACTTTTTCACCGCCCCGGAAAACGCGGCGTCCCGGAGAAGTTTCCCCCCGAATGAAAGAACCAGAGAGTCGCACCTGTTTCTGGCCGCCCAGCGGACAATGGATTCGGGGTCTTTCAGCTTTGCTTTTTCATTGATAACAAGCCGGCGCAGTTCCGCGGGGGAACCGGCCGAAGGGCAAATGGCGCGGTCATCGGCAAGGGGGTAGCAGCCGGTGGCGGCCGACACCGCGGCCCCCGGGGCCGGCGGCGGGAACAGTTCAAGGCCGGGTTTTGGCCAACTGATGCCAAGGGCCGAGAGAAAGTCGAACACTCCGCTGCAGAGGCCCCGGCCGGAATCGCCGTATATTTCCAGCCGGCCCCTTCCAAGGCGCCAGGTATACCCGTTCCTGTCCGGCCCTGCCCCGCCGGAGTTAAGAAGGATGACCGGTTCGGAGTCCGGCGGTGAAACGGTTTCCGCGTTTTCAATAACCGGGCTTGCCTTGCCCAGCCCCGCCCGGCCGCGGAGCAGGCTTATGCAATCGGCAAGTTCCGCCGCCGCCTGTCCCGCCACGGGAATCGAAGCCGGGCTTAAAATGATCCACCTTTTGGAGACATCAAAACTTGCCATGTTGTTATTATACGGAATTTTACCTATCATTGAAAGAACGGGTCCGGCTGTATTTGTGAGCCTGTCAAAACTTGAGGTTTGAAGCATCTTCCGTCTGTTATAAGGGTAGGGTATGGGAAACAAACAGAACAAAAGCGCCGATGATTTTTGGCGGGAGTATGAAGAAAAAATCGGCGAAAAGGTTTTGGCCAGAAGCTTGGGGCAGTATTTGTCCGGCTGGGACGAATTCGACGGCGCCGGCGGGGGGCCTCTTTGGGGTCTTGTTATTGCCGCGGAAGGCGGATTCCGGTTTCACCATTTTCCCCAGTCAAGCTGGCTGGACCTTCTGACGAATTTCGGCCCGGGGAGGGAAGCGCCTAGGGAAAAAACTTTTTTTATCCCCAGGGACAGAATCCTTTCCGCGGAACTTCGCAGGGAAACAAGGTGGTGGAAAAAGATTTTCAGCCCCGTCATGCCCGTGCTGGTTATTAATTACCGGAATGAGACGGAGGGAAAAAAGGAACTTCTTGTGCAGATCGAATACAGAACCGAAGGAATCGTCGAGAGCTTGACGCAACAGGTTATATCTTCAGCTGATCAATGTACTTCTGCAGGCACTGTTTGATGAAATGGTGAATCACCAGTTTGCTGTTGGGACTCAACTTTGAAGGATCGAAGAGCAGAATCCACACGTCCCTGTCGTCCCGCCGTTTTCCCATAAGCACCGCGTCGGTCATTGCCAGAGCGCCCCGGAGTTTCAGTTGAACATCGCGGATCAGCGAATTGACGGGGAGGTTGGGAAAATCCGGAATCCGCGCGGCAATACCCGCGGAACTGATGTCCAGAATCTTCCCCTGGAAAAAGCCCTCGACGCCTTTATAGTTCATGGTGGCATTGACATCGTCTGCGCAGACAGCGCGGATATATTTGCGGCGTCCCCTGGCTTCGTTTGCCTGAAGCGCGCCCAGTATTATTCTGGTACTTTCCTGGATTCCCAGTTTCAGCTGAATGTAGCCGCAGGGAACGGCAATTTCCATGAGGTATTTTTCCATCAGGGCTTTGTCCTGGTTGTAGGACAGAATGCCCAGCCGGGTTTCGCTGGTTGCGGGGTTTTCCTGTATGCCCCTGATATAGGCTTCCCATTCTTTTTCGGATAATCCCTCGTCAATATTGATAAACATGATGGAATCGGGGAAATGCTCCAGCATTTTAAGCGCCTTTTTATGATCCCGCAGGGTATAGGTTTCAAATCCGTTCATGATGAGAATATCCAGCATTTCCTCATGTATTACACTGTGAGGGTAGAGAAGAAAAACTTTTTTTCCTGCATTTCCCGTTTCAGCCTGAACGGATGCAGGTGTACCGGTTTGTCCCATACAGGTTTCCTTTGCGCCGTTCCGGAAAATTTCTCCGGCGCGGAGAAAGCGTCAGGCGCTATTTTTCAAAGTAACGCTCCGCGTTCCTGAAAGATATGTCCTTGACCATGCCGCCCAAAAGTTCGAAGTCGCCGGGAATCTCGCCGTTCTCCGCCCAGTTCCCCAGGATATTGCAAAGGATGCGGCGGAAGTATTCATGCCGGGGGTAAGACAGAAAACTTCGGGAATCGGTCAGCATGCCCACAAAGCGCGAGAGGAGGCCCACATTCCCCAGAATTTTCATCTGGGCTTCCATACCGTCGATGTGATCAAGGAACCACCAGCCCGAGCCAAGCTGCAGCTTGCCCGGAATGCCCGGCTTCGCCGCGTCCGCCTCGCCCTGAAAACAGCCCATAATGGTTCCCAGCGTGTAGAAATCCTTTATGTTGAGGCTGTAGAGGATGGTCTTCGGAAGTTTCCCTTCCGAGTCAAGAAGGTCGAGCAGCCGGGCAAGCTTTGCCGAAACGCAGTGATCATGTACCGCGTCGTAGCCGGTATCCGGCCCGAACCTTTTGAGGGCGGCGGAGTTGACGCTGCGGATCGCCGCAAGGTGAATCTGCATGGCCCAGCCCCGGTCTGCGTATTCGGCGCCGAGGAAATTGAGCAGGTAGGTTTTCCATGATTCGACGCCGCGGCTGTCCGGCGTCTTCCCCGCGAGGGCGGCGGAGAAATTTTCCTTGACTTCCTTTTCCCAAAGGCTGTAGTTTATCCCCGCGGCGCCCGCGGCGGCGTTGTCCCCCGGCGCGGTGGCGCAGGGCGGGAATTCAAGGGCGTGATCCGAAGCGCGGCAGCCAAGCGTGTCAAAGAAGCCGATGCGGTCACGGACAGCCGCAAGGAGATCCTCAAGGCTTGAAATATTCCTGCCTGACGCCGCGGCCAGTTTCGAGATGTACGCGGCAAAATCCGGTTTTTCGATGTTGAGAATTTTGTCGGGACGGAAAGAGGGAATTACCTTTGTTTCGGTCTGTCCCGCCGCCTTCCGGTGCCATTCAAGGCTGTCCGCCGGATCATCGGTGGTACCTACCGCGTAGACTTTGAACTTTTTGAAGATGCCAAAGACCGAAAGGGAAGGATCCTTTTCAAGCTGTTCGTTCGCCGCCTTCCAGATTGCGGGCGCGCTTTGCCTGTTCAGCACATCGGTGATATTGAAGTAGCGCTGCAATTCCAGGTGCGTCCAGTGGTAGAGGGGATTCCCGATGAGCTTGGGAACCGTTTCCGCCCAGGCAAGGAATTTATCGTAAGGGTCCGCGTTGCCGGTAATGAATTTTTCGCTGATGCCGTTGGCGCGCATAACCCGCCATTTATAATGGTCGCCGCCCAGCCACATGTAAGCCAGATCGGGGAAGCGCCGGTTGTCGGCGATTTCCTTTGGAATAAGATGGCAATGAAAATCAAAAATGGGTTCCCCTGCGGCAGCCTCATGGAAAAGCCTCTGGGCTGTTTTTGTTGAAAGAAGAAAATCCCTGTCCATGAAATTTTTCACCGATATACCTCCGCATCTCTGTTTTTCCGCATCTAAAAGAATACCCCGGAGGGGATTGTGTGGCAATAGGGGCGCAGGAAAGCAGCAGGGCGAGCGCATATAAATATGATACCACGGCGGACGGGAAAAAACAGGGCGCAAGTTTCTCCTGGGGGCCTGCCGGAGGCCAAAAACACCCCGCATGCGGGGCGTTTTTACCTCCGGCACCCCGCCCTGCCGCTATTCCACCCTGTTTTTTCCCGCCCGCGGTACTTTCCTCCGACACATGCGCTCACCCTGCTTCCGGACAAGGGCCTGTTCCCGACCGGAAAACAGAAAAACCGCCACGGGGGACGCGGGTATGATCCCGATTTTTTTTATATGCGCTGGCCCTGAGGAAAGCAGCCCGCCAAGGGCTGTTAGCGGAGAAAACGCCACCGCGCCCGGCGCACGACAAAGGCGGTGCTTTCGGATACAGGGAGGCGGACTTCAGGCCGCCGTGGTATCACGTTCATATGCCCTCACCCTGTGGAAATACGCTTGTCCTGCCGCCGCTTTGGGGATATGCTTTTATTATGGAAAATCCCGAGTTGATACAGGTTCTGGACTATATTCTTAACCGGTGCGATGAGGCCTCCATAGACGCGGTGGCCGAGGCCGTGGTACGGCGGCGACGGCAGCTTGTCCTTTTTGGCGGTTCCCTCAATATTCCCGACCCTCAGCGCATGGCCAGGGAGCTTTCGGGTAAAATCAACGGCAGCGTCTCGGCCGGCATGGCCGGGCTTAGAAAGACGATTCAGGATATGACGATACGGCTTATCAGGCAGGAAGCGCCGGAGCTGACCGACGCGCAGGTGGAGGAACTGACCCGCGCCTGGATTCCCGGCGGGAGGGATGAAGACAGCCCCGCGGAGGGGGGAGGGCGGCTGCCCAGGGATCTGCTGGCATCCATGATCGATCAGTTTGTTTCCTTTTCGCTGGGAACACTGGGCAGGGCCGAAGAGAAGAAACTGCGGGACGATCTGGGGTCATGGCCGGAGCGTTACTGGAAAGCCTTTCCCCCGGTCATTCGCCTGATTGTCAACGATTACATCAAGAACGAAATAGACGAAAAGGAATTCAACCGGAAAATAGGCATAGCCCTGGAAACGATCTAGTGTTCTGTCCGAAACAAATGACATACCGCTTATGCTAAAGTTCATCCCCGCCTCCGCCAGGGACGCGCATATCGAATGGCAGGCATATAAATCATCCCCCAAAATGGTGATGTTAAGCGGCCCATAGCGCTCTTTATGCCGGTTTATCCACCGTTTCGCCGCATTCCGTTCACAATCCTGCTTCCCGTCCCCGGTTCTTCTTCTCTACCCTCAGGCAGTGTTCGCACTGTATCTCCCGGTATCTTTTCAACCCCGAACAGCGTCCTCGGATTGTTCCGTTTCCGTTCCTTTTCCATCGCTTCCTGAAAGTTCGGCATCGACGGATGTTGAAAGTAAAACACCGCAAACGCGCCCGGCAGAAAATCCTGTATCCCGTATTTGCACCCGCTGCCTGCTTTCCGCCTGTCGGCCAGCCCTGCTGCCGCTTCCTTAAGGCCGTCTGACAGCCCGGTTATCTGTCCCTGTCCCATTCATACACTATGTCATTTTTTTTGAATTCGGAATTGCTTGCAGTGGCGGCGGTCGGACGCGGTACGCCTTGTCTCCACCGGCAGGCGCGTTGCCCCGGTGCCAAATCTGGAATTACCGGTTTCCCGGGCATTGCGGTTTTCTCCGTTTCAAGCCATATTTATAGAGATGACTCCAAACCAGGAAGACGCGCTTTACGAATTTCTCATGAATGTTACCGAGCCTTTCACTCTGGAGGACGTAACCGCTTTTGTCCAGATGATTGAGTCCAGGAGAAACGGCCGGCTTGCAATGGAGATCGCCGCTTTGATTGACTCCCGGAATCTCGCTTTCCACCTGGACAGCCGGAAGTGGGTTTCGCGGCGGGGCTGCTTCGAGCCGGTTCCTTTTGTCATCAACCCTACGCGGCTTGAACTCCTCAACGGAATCCTTATCCCCGGTCACCGCTGCGTTCCCTTTGTAAACACCAATGTGCTTCCCCATGAATATGTTTTTATCTGGAAGGGTTCGGCTGTTCCCGTTACTACCACCGAAGGGCCGCCCGAGGAATTTTACCCCTACTACTGCATTTTCGGAGAAGAATACGCCCCCCAGTACGTTGCGCGGGACAATCCGGAAAACGAAAGCGCCTTTAACTGTGATCCCTATGAGGACCCTCCGGAGGTTTCCATTCATACCCTGGACATGCGGAACATCTACCGGGAAACTTCCTTTGTACCCGGAGATCGGTTTGTGGTACGGAACAGGGACTGGAAAAACGGGGTATTCGAACTTGAAAAGGTTGGAAAAGATGAGTGGTCACAGGCAGAGCTGTACAACTGGTTTGAGGCCGCCGAGGCCGGCTTCGAGGACAGTTTCGCCCTTCTGGGGCCCGGGCTTTCAACGGAAGAACAGATCGCCTACGCGTACTGGTACGGGGGCAAGCGCATGCGGGAGGTGCCTGCCTATTCCCTTGAAGATTTTCTTTACGAAAAAACCGACCGTATCGAAATTGTGCCTTACGGCATAGAAACCCGCTTCTGGTTTGCGGGAAAGGACATCTCCGACACCAGTGGCATTCAGGGCATTGCGGTTCCGCCGGATCGTACCATTCTGGAAGATATCCTTTTCAGGAAAAATGTTCCCGTCTCGGAATATGTGATCGTGTCCTATGTCCGGGATGCGCTGTTTCGCAACGAAAGGGATATCAGCAATGTCATCAACCGCATTATTCCCCCGGTGATTCGCCTTGAAGAGCGGGAATGGAATATTCTCGCGGACTATGTTTCCGATACCATGGAAGAACTGGAAAAGCACTATACCCTTTTTGCCGATCAGAGTATGGGGCCCATACGGCAGCGGGTAGGAGAACTGCACACCGCGGTACTGGATCTGGCGGCGCGGCTGCAGAAAGGGGACATCGATCCGTCCTGGCTGCCCAGGCATACCTTTATTGTGCTTTCCCAGATACAGGGTCACGCCGCCGGCGTGCTTGAAGACCTCGATTCCGACGAGGCGCCGCCGGAGTCGGAGCTTGAGGCGATGGACAATGCCCTTGACAGCATGATCGAAACCTACGGCGATATAAAAGAATTTATCGACGATGCTCTGGACAACTTCAGAAGAAACAATCTTTCCGTAGTACGCGGGAATACGGACAATTCCGGGGAAAACGGCTGGCACACGGTGCAGTTCAGCGTGAGCGGCGCCGAGGTCTGGCGCAGGGTGCTTGTTCCCGAATCTTGCAGCCTGGAAGAACTGTACCGGCTAATTCAGGCCTGCCTTGACTGGAAAGGCAGCTCCCGCTGCCGTTTCACCTGTGAAGGAGACGGGGGCGACAAAAAAGAATTGAACAGAAAAACAACAATCGCCGAACTCCGCGACAGGGGTGTCGGCGAACTGCTCTGCGAGTACGGTACAAGCTGGAGTATATGGATTATTCTGCTTTCCCCCCATCATCCGGGAAAGGATGAAACGATTCGCTGCGTTGCCGGCGCGGGGGCAGCCCCGCCGGAAGCCATCGGCGGCCCGCTGCGGTTTCGGAAAATTCTGGGCGCCCTTGAAACGGGCAGCGACGCGGAAAAGCAGGATGCCCTGCATGAACTGGGGCCGGACTTTGTCCCCGAATTATTTGACATGGAACGGTGCAACCGGAACCTTAATTCCATGAATCCGGTAAGGAACTATGAACGAAAATAACGAAACGGATCTTTCCGTCCTGCTTGAACGCGGCGGCGTTTACCATAATGTCCCCGGCGTCAACCCCCGGGAAATTCTCGCCGCTTTAAGCGCCGCCCTGCCGGATTTGCCTGCCCTGGACAAGGCTGAACTTCTCAAGGCCCTGCTTGAACGTGAAGCCCTGATGCCGACCGGCCTGGGAAGGGGCCTTGCCCTGCCGCACCCCCGCAGCCCCGCGCTTGGCCCCGGCGGAAAGCCCTTTATGGCTGTCGCTTTCCCGGCGCTGCCGGTCGACTGGGCAGCGCTTGACGGAAAAAAAGTCGGTACGGTTATCCTTATTGTATCGGCTTCGCCAAAGCAGCACCTCAACACCCTTTCAAAAATCATTTTTCTCTGTCAGCAGGAAAACATCC
>JAISND010000206.1 GCA_031276615.1 Treponema sp.
AAACTGCTCCTCGCCGGGAGGCAGGGTTCAAAGACCATGACCACAAGCTCCGGCTATACCAACGGTTATATGGAAATAGAAATTAATAACGGCGTCGTCAATTCGAATTCGGCCGTCCACGAACCGGGCGTGGGATCGGTCACCAGCGCCGCCAATAACGAGCGCTACAGCTCCGGCATAGGCAAGTATCCGGTCAACTTTCTGTTCCAGGCGCCTAAAAACATTGACGAAAACATGACCCTTTTCGCGTCTACCCAGACGCAGGGCCTGTGGTCGTACCGTGAACGGGACGGTGAAGGTCAGTGGAATGCCGAAGAATAGGGCGTACCGGCCGCGCCGGGACCGTTTTTCCTGAAAATGGATGAGGATCTTTTTTCTTCAAAGAACAGGCCCTCAAAAAACTCCGGGGACCAGAGTCCCCTCGCCGACCGGATGCGCCCGCGCGCGCTGGAAGACATCGTCGGCCAGGATCACATTGTCGGGCCGGGAAGGCTCCTCCGCCGGGCCATACAGGCCGACCGGCTCTCCTCGGTAATTTTTTACGGCCCGCCGGGTACCGGAAAAACCAGCCTTGCCCGGGTTATCGCCAATACCACCCGGGCCGCCTATGAAAGCCTCAACGCGGTACTTTCCGGGGTTAAAGACATACGGGAAGCCATCGACCGCGCCGACGAGCGGTACCGCCTGTACGGCAAACGGACCATACTCTTCGTGGACGAGGTACACCGCTGGAACAAGGCCCAGCAGGACGCCCTGCTTCCCTGGGTGGAAAACGGCACGGTCATCCTTGTGGGGGCTACCACGGAGAATCCCTTTTTTGAAGTCAACCGCGCCCTGGTAAGCAGAAGCCGCGTTTTTCAGCTTAAACCCCTGGGCCCCGGCGAGCTGATGGAAACCGCCCGCCGTACCCTGGCGGACAGCGAACGGGGTTACGGAAAATGGCAGGTACGCTTTGAGGAAGGCGCCCTTGAACACCTGGTCGGAGTGGCCGGCGGCGACGCCCGCAGCCTTCTCAACGCCCTGGAACTGGCCGTGGAAACCTCGGTTTCCACGGAAACCAGCCCCGCGGCCTGGCCCCCGCCCGGGGGCAGCGAAATTTATATTTCACTGGAGGCCGCCGAGGAAAGCATACAGCGCCGGGCTTTGCTCTACGACCGTGACGGGGACTATCACTTTGACACCGTCAGCGCCTTCATCAAAAGCGTCAGGGGCAGCGATCCCGACGCCGCCCTCTACTGGCTGGCAAAAATGGTGCGCGCCGGGGAGGATCCCGGTTTTATCTTCCGCCGGATGATCATCCTTGCCGGCGAGGACGTGGGCCTGGCCGACCCCCGCGCGCTTCCGCTGGTTGTCTCCTGCGCCGAGGCCTTTGACCGCATAGGCTTTCCCGAGGGGAATTTCCCCCTTGCCCAGGCCTGCCTCTACCTTGCCACCGCCCCGAAATCCAACACCACGATGACATTCTTCGACGCCCTCAAGGAAGTCGAAAGGGAAGACGCGGAAGTTCCCAACCACCTTCGGGACGCAAGCCGCGACGCCGAGGGTTTTGGCCACGGCGAAGGTTACATTTACCCCCACGCCTACCGGGATCACTGGGCCGCCCAGCAGTACCTTCCCACGGCGCTCCGGGGCAGGACTTTTTACATTCCCTCACGGGTCGGTTACGAGGGAAAGATACGGGAAGATATCCTCCGCCGGAGGGAACTGCAGGCGGCCATTGTGCTTGGCGACGGCGGAAGCGCCGCCGCCGGCGGGGAACTGCTCAGCTGGTCCGCGGCCTCCAGGGGCAGGGAGGGCTGGTTCAAGCGGCTTGAATCCGGCAGAAGCCGCCTTCTCCTTGCGGACCGCGACGCCGTTTTCAGGGCGGCCTCCCCCGCCCGCCACGACCGGGTACTCGTCGCCCATGCCAACGACGGCCTCCTCCTCTGGGAAAGCCTCCGCCGCTGTCCCGAGGGCCTGAGCGCCGCCCTGGTTGACAGCGAAGCCGCCCGCGAGGCCCTGCTCCGCTACGCGGCTTCCCTTGACGAGACGGAAGGGCCGGAAATCGCCGTGTCTGACGAACTGCTGCCCGCCTCCGCCGCCGGGCTTTTCCCCGCCGGCCGCTTTGAACACATCCTTGTCCGGGAACCCTGGCGGAGGGGCTTCGGAAAGCCGGAACAGGCCCCGGCGGCGCCCGCTCCGGCGGCCCCCCGCCCGGCCGCCGTTTTCAGCCTGCTCGCGGACAGGGCAAAATCCCTGCTCTCGCCCGGCGGCGGCCTGGTACTGCTTTGTTCGCCTCCCTGCCTGGGCGAGAGAATCTCCCGCGTGCTGCTCGAGGAATGCGGCGCCGGCGAGGAACTGGCCGCCAGGCTGCGCCAGAGCGAGGAAGCCTTTTTTTCCGCCGCCGCGGCGCCGGAACTGGCCTGGAATGCTGATACCCTCAGAGAGGCCTTTGAGGGGGCCGGTTTCAGGCTTGATCTTGAAATACTTGGGCAAAAGGAAGAGCGCCTCGTAAGCGGGCGTGACCTTGCCGCCTGGTTCGATCCCGAACATTCCCGCTGGGGTTCGGCCATAGGCAAAAACCTCGGCAAGGCGGATTTTTCCCTGATCGAATCCCTGCTCCGTGAACAGACCGCGAAGGGCCCCCTGGTCTGGAAATGGCAAAGCGTCCTGCTCAGCGCAAAAATCTGAAAGATAAGGGTACCCAAAACTGAAATTTTAGAGTTTCCCGTCAGATAAAATATTCTGTTTTTGTATCCTGATAGGGCTTGTTGATACTGATGTGAATTTTTTCAACAATTTCAAGAAGACCAATATCGCTTCGGCTGCGCGGCCTCGGGAAGGGAATTTCAAATATTTCCTGAATACAGCCGGGCCTCGGAGTCAGAAGAACTACCCTCATTCCCAGATAAACCGCCTCGGTAATATCATGAGTTATAAAGAGAACCGTTTTCCGCTGTTTTTGCCAAATATTAATGGTCTCATCCTGCAGTGCAAGCCGTGTCAGATGATCTACCGCACTGAAGGGTTCATCCATCAGGATGATTCCGGGATCGGTAACCAATGTCCGCGCAAGACCGGCACGCTGCCGCATGCCG
>JAISND010000157.1 GCA_031276615.1 Treponema sp.
TCTGTATTAATCGCGGGGGCGGGGGCAATCGGCCTTACCGTCGCGGAACGGATGTACAGATCCGATCCGGCCTGCGTCTCGATTCTGGCAAAGGGCGAGCGCCTTGAGCGCTACCGCGGCAGGGGCCTCCGCGTAAACGGCGCGCGGATCGACTTCCGCTTCGGGGATGAAAAACCGGTGGATTTCATAATTATCGCTACAAAATTTCACCACCTCAACTCCGTTATCGAAGACATCAGGCCCTACATCAAAGACGATACCCTCATTCTCTCGCTTCTCAACGGCATATCAAGCGAAGACATCATCGGCAGGGTTTACGGACACGGGCGGCTCCCGCTTGCGATGATCATCGGTACCGATGCCTTTCACGGCGGTGAGGAAACGCGCTATGTCCGGCCGGGGGTAATTCACTTTGGCGATGCGGAAGGAAACAACAGCGCGCGGGAGGAACGCATTGCCGAATTTTTTACCCGGACAGGAGTGCCCTTTGAACTGGAAAAGAACATGAAGCGCAAGCTCTGGTACAAATTCATGATAAACGTCGGAATAAACCAGACAACCGCGGTACTGCGCCTTCCCTACGGCGCTGTTCAGAATAACGGAAACCCCGGCGAAGTGGCGGAGGCCCGCATGATCATGGAAAAGGCCATGCGCGAGGTGATCCGTGTCGCAAACGCCGAAGGCATAGACCTTGATGAAAAGGATCTGACGGAATGGTACGGCACTCTTAATCCCCTGAGCAAAGACGGCTATACTTCAATGTGTCAGGACGTTCTTGCAAAACGGAAAACCGAGGTAGAGATGTTCGCCCTTGCCGTGACGGAGCTGGGTAAAAAGCATAAAATCCCCGTACCGGTAAACGAAATGCTCTACCTGCAGATTCGTACCATCGAGCAAACCTATAACAGGATAAAGTATGAGTGAAAAGATTCTCGCTTTCTGGAACAATCACTATACCGGCATAATCGGTCTTGGCAGGGATGTCATTGCCGCCCTTATCATTATCGCCGCGGGCCGGCTGCTGACCCGCGCCGCGCTGAAAGTTGTCAGCCGGGCCGCGGCAAGCGCGCTCTACATTGACGAAACCATTACTTCGCTTCTGCGGCTGATAATCCGTTACGGCATTTTAATCATCTGCATCATCATGATCCTCAATACTTTCGGCATAAACACTGCGAGCCTCCTTGCCGTTCTCGGCGCGGCCGGCATTGCCGTCGGCCTTGCCCTCAAGGATACCCTGGGCAATATCGCGGCCGGCATCATCCTGCTCTTTCTCCGCAGCTACCGCAAGGGCGATTACATTGAATTCGGTTCTTACAGCGGTACGGTTAAGGAGATCAGCCTTTTTATTACCATTCTTGAAACCCCCGACGGCATCTACGTTTCGGCGCCCAATTCCAGCATCTGGGGTACGGTTCTGAAAAACTATACCCGCAACGGCAGGCGCCGCATGGATCTTTCCGTCGGCATTTCCTACTCGGATTCCATTGACACCGCGTTCCGCGTTATGCGCGAGATTGCCGCCGCGGAAAGCCGTTTTATGAAAGATCCCGCCCCCCAGGTTCTGGTGCAGTCACTGGGCGACAGTTCGGTTAACATACTTCTCCGCGCATGGGCAGGTACCGACGTGTACTGGCCGATCTATTGGGATCAGATGAAAAACATCAAGGAAAAGTTTGACGGGGCCGGCCTGCACATTCCCTTTCCCCAGCGGGACCTGCATGTGTATACGGAGAAGGCTACCTGAGCCTGCTGCAAAAGACGTGGACTTTGAACAGTTTAACCTGACATTATGATTGTTGCCTGAGCCTTGCGGAACATCCGCTCTGAAGGGGACGTTTCTGATTCAACACCCGCGGAACCGGCGCCAAAGGGAAGCGTCAGGGTGAGCGCATTTGCCGGGGGAAATCATGGCGGGCGGGAAAAACAGGGCGCCGGTCACCGCATATTGCCCTGTACCCTGGCTCTTTTCTGTTCATTGCGTCCCGGCAAAAGAACCGCCGAAGTCACGGCAGGGACGCCATTGCCGCAGTTTTAGCGCTGCTTTAGCGCTACATTTGCCGGGATGCGGCGCGCAGGCCGCCAGGAGAAATCTGTACCCTGTTTTTTCCCGCCCGTCGTTGTATCACGTTTATATGCGCTGACCCTGGGGGAAACGTGCTTGACAATTTTCAGTGAATGTTATTTGCTTACCATAAGTAGAGCTGTCCGGAAACTCCGGTTTTTGAACAACAAGCGCCGGAACCCTCCGGGAATCCCGGCCGGGTTTCCGGGGCTTCGGCCTACTGATTCTTCCGGAAGGACTGAAAAATGCAGACCTATGAAAACATCGATGAAAAAGAACTCCTGCTTAAAACAAAGGTGCCTCTGGAAGTCGTGGAGACCGAGGATGACATATACTACCACATGGCCCTGGACATGCTCTCCCACATCACCGCCAACAATCTGCAGGGCAGAAAAACCGTGTTTATCGTGCCGGTGGGGCCCATAGGCCAATATCACAAACTGATCCGGCTCTGCAACAGGGACAGAGTTTCCCTTAAAAACGTCTGGTTTATTAATATGGACGAGTATATACAGAGTGACGGCAGGGCAGTACCCAGGGATCATCCCCTAAGTTTTGAGGGCTTTATGTATAGGGATTTTTACGACAGGATGGATCCCGAACTTAATATACCGGAGAATCAGCGCGTCTTTCCCCGCCCCGGCAGGGAACATGAAATAGGCGAACTTGTTGAAGAACTGGGCGGAGTTGATGTCGCTTACGGCGGTATCGGTATAAACGGCCACATTGCGTTTAACGAACCTCCGGAGCCGGATGAAAAAATCAGCGATGAAGAATTTGCCGCGCTGCCCTGCAGGGTGCTCAAGCTTACCCGTGAAACCAGAACCATCAACGCGGTAACCGCCGCAAACGGCTATATTGATTACATTCCCCAGAGCTGCATTACCGTGGGAATGAAGGATATTCTTTCCGCGCGGAAGATTCGTTTTTATCTGAACCGCGGCTGGCAGAGCGGCATTATACGCAAAATTGCCCTGGGAGAGCCAAGCCGTTTTGTTCCGGCTTCTTTTTTCCAGCGGCACGGTGACGCAAAGCTGATAATCACCGGCTATGTGGCAAAGCCGCCGATGGGGCAGCTCCGTTAAGCCGGGGGCCTTTCCTTCTCCACAATGTCCCGGTATGCTTCCTGTATCCTGATGAAAGCCTGCTCCGCTTCCTTCCGCTGCTCTTCGCCGAGCACGGAGACGCTGTCCGGGTGGAATTGAATCGCCAGCCTGCGGTAGGCGGATTTTACCTCCTCAAGGGAGGCGTCCCGGCCAAGACCGAGGATTTCCCAGGACGAGGTTTCGGCGCCCGGGTTTTCGCCGGTGCAGAGCAGCCGGCCGGCGGCGCGGCGCAGGGTCTGCTCAAAAAGGCGGAAGCCCGGGTCGAGGATGCCGCGGACGCGGACAGCCGTGTCCAGGGCCTCGCCGCGCGCCAGGGAATGGAGCAGCCTGCCGAGGCGGGGCAGATCGCCGAGACGGCGGCGGCGGGCGGCGAGGGCTTCGGCGAGGAGATCCGGGTTGAGGCGTCCGCGCCGCCGTTCCGCGATGCGGCAGAAGGACTCGGCGCGCTGCCCCTCCAGGGGGCTCAGGGCCGCGGCGGCGTTTCGGGCGTTTTCTTCGCCCAGAATCAGGACGCAGAGGGCGCACCAGGAGGCAAGACCCGGTATTCCCTCGTTAAAATCCGGGCGGCCGGGGTTTTCCAGATAGAGGGCTGCCGAACGATCCGTTTCGATCTGGCTGAAAAGTTCCTGCAGCAGGTAACCCATGACAAGTCCGATAAAGACGCCGCCGGGGCCGCCAAGGCCGGCCCCCACAAGACCGCCCGCCGCCAGCCCCAGAATCCTGCCGGCATTTCTTCTAAGGCCGCCGCGCAGCCGTTTGGGAAGGCCGGCAAAAAATTTCCGGACGGTGACCTTCATTGTTCCGCCCCGCCTATCCGTGCTGAGCCGCCAAGAATATCAGGGAGAGGATAAAGGATACCGCCATGGCGGCGATGAAGATGGCAAATGCCGCCGGGAATCCGGTGCCGATGATAAGGGTTATGCCCAGGGTGTTAAGCGCCGTCCGGCAGAGCTGCGTCATGCCGGTAAAAACAACGGGCAGGACGAGAAGCATCGGAATAAAAAGATAGCGGGGACGCCGTTTCGCGCGGAAGCACCAGCCGAGTATAATCGAAAGGATTGTCAGGGGAAGGAAAAAGAGAACCGCGCCCAGACGGTTGAGTATTTCCGCCTGGAACACCTGGGAGATGTAACCCGCCTGGCCAAGTATCTTCGACGCCGAGAAAAGTTCCCCAATCCGCAGGCCTGCCAGGCCCCGCCGGATACGGGAAAGGAGAAGGAAATTTTCGTAGCTTAAATCCAGGATGATCTGGGTATCCCCAAGGCCGGAACGGTAAGCGGCCGGAATTTCCGCTTCAAGACGCCACTCGCTTTCCCATCGCCGGCTTTCATCGTGGCGGTCAAGGGCGCGCATAAATACCTTGATCTGCGCCCGGCCGTCAAGCGTAACCGGCATAAGTTTTACATAGGGCGCGTCCAGCCGCGCCAGGGGCCGCGCCTCATTGTCAAATATTAAAAATTCAAGACCCAGCCCGTAGGCGTAATCGGAAAAGACTGAAAGGCTTGCGACGCGCAGCGCCGCCCGGCCGGGCGCCCCGTTCCTTGTCCGCACGGGAATCGAAAACACCGCGCCGGTAAGCGCGTCGCCAAATACCTCCATCTCGTCAATAAAGAAG
>JAISND010000226.1 GCA_031276615.1 Treponema sp.
GCCTTTTTCAGGTGGCTTTCCATGGCGGCCGCGGCTCTGTCCGCGTCGCCGTCCCGTATCGCTTCGAAAATCTGCATGTGGTCCTCGATGCTTTTCGCGGGCTGGCCGGGTATGTCCAGCGTGGCTTTACGGGATTCCGCCATAAGTTCGCCGACAAGCTCCGATATGACGGCAAAGGCCTTGTTTTGCGAGGCTCTGGCGATTTCCAGGTGAAACTGGTTATCCCCCTTTATGCCATTTCCGCCTTCTTCGACTTCGGACTGCATATTGAGTATGGCGCTGTAAATTTGGGAAATCTGCTGTTTGGCGGCGTTTCTCGCGGCCAGGGCCGCCATGTGGACTTCCAGATGGAGCCGCACGTCGATAATGTCGGCGGCAAATTTGGTGTCCTGGGCGGCCATCGCGGAAAGCGGCGAAAGGACGTTTTCTATGGAAACCGAATTGACGTAATTTCCGCCGCCTGTTACCGAGTAAATAAAGCCCATGCTTTCCAGCGCCCTCAGGGCTTCCCGCAGGCTGGTTCTGCTTACCCCCATTTCTTCGGCCAGAACCCTTTCGGGGGGCAGTTTTTGGCCTACCTTGAGAACGCCGCCGCGGATCCTCTGGACAATCATCTCCACGACTTCTTCGTATATCCGTTTGTGCTGTAAATGTTCGAACATATATTTCCTTATAATCGGGACCGTTGGGCCGGTTTCAGGATCTGTTTCCACGCCGGATTTCAGCCGGTTCAATTGGCATATAAATAATACCAATTTTTTTATTGTAATACCACTTTTAATATGTTATAATAGTTCTGTCAAGTTTTTTACAGGAGGAAAACCCGTGAAACAGGAAAACAAATACGGCAGGGAACAACTGCTGGATATTTACCGGGTCATGAAACAGATTCGCTTGTTCGAAGAAACGGCGTTCCGGTTTTTTCAGGAGAACAAGCTTCGGGGTTCCGTGCACCTTTGTATCGGCCAGGAAGCCGTAAGCGGCGCGGTTATAGGCCTTTTGAATGACGGTGATTATATCACCTCTACCCACAGAGGGCACGGCCACGGCATCGCCAAAAGCCGGGATTTAAAGAGCGCCTTTTCGGAGCTTATGGGAAAGGAAACCGGTTTCTGCCACGGCAGGGGCGGTTCCATGCACATCTGCGATCTGGCGAAAGGGAACCTTGGGGCCAACGCGATAGTTGGCGGCGGGCTTCCGATTGCCGTCGGCGGCGCGCTTGCGCAGAAGCTGCGAAAGCAAAAACACGTAACGGTCGCGTTTTTCGGCGACGGGGCGAGTAATCAGGGAACCTTTCACGAAGCGCTGAACCTGGCTTCGGTTTGGAAGCTGCCGGTGATTTTTGTCTGCGAAAACAACGGTTTCGGTATTTCGGTTCCGGTCAAACAGTCCACGTCGGTAAAGGATATAGGAGTCAGGGCGGCCGGTTACGATATGCCCGGCCATGTGGTAGACGGCAACAACGTTATCGAAATCCTTGACGTTTTCTCGAAATGCAAGGAACGGGCGCTTGCCGGAGAAGGCCCCTCGCTGATAGAGGCGAAGACCTACCGCTGGAAAGGCCACTGGACCGGCGACCCGGAAGTGTACCGCACCAGGGAAGAGGTCGAGGCCTGGATGGAAAAATGCCCCCTGAAACGGTTCCGGGCTTACCTGCTGGAAAACAAGATCGCCGATGAAAAAGAGCTTGGCGAAATTGACGGCAGCGCCCAGGCCGAAGTTGACGAAGCGGCGCAGTTTGCCCTTTCCGCGCCGGAACCGGATCCGGCCCATGTAATGGACGGCATGTATGTTGAAGGAGCGTATCCACTATGAGCGTTAAAACCTATGCGAACGCAATACGGGACGTATTGGCGGAAGAAATGCGCCGGGACCCGGAAGTTTTTATTATGGGCGAGGACATCGCCAAACAGGGCGGAATCTTCGGATGTACCCGGGGCCTGCTTGACGAATTCGGCGAAGACAGGGTGCGGAATACCCCGATTTCGGAAAATACCTTTGTAGGCGCCGGCGTAGGCGCGGCCAGCGTAGGCATGAGGCCCGTCGTGGAACTTATGTATATGGACTTCCTCTACCTGGCGATGGATCAGGTGCTGAACCAGGCGGCCAAGATCCGCTATATGTTCGGCGGAAAGGTGAAAGTCCCCCTTGTAGTCCGGGGCCAGCAGGGAATAGGCCGGGGCAACGGCGCCCAGCATTCCCAGTCTGTAGAATCCATGATGATGAACATTCCCGGCATCAAGGTGGCTTGTCCTTCGACTCCGGCCGACGCCGCGGGGCTGCTCCGCACGGCCATACGGGACGACAACCCGGCGCTGTTCTTTGAGCACAAGGCCCTGTACGCTACCAAAGGCGAAGTTCCCGACGACAAGGAATTTGCCGTGCCGTTCGGCAGGGCGGAAATTGTCCGCGAGGGAAAAGACGTAACGATTGTGGCGAACTTTCTGTACCGGGGCAAATCGCTGGAAGCGGCGGAGCTTCTTGCCAAAGAGGGTATTTCCGCCGAGCTGATCGACCCCCGTACCCTGGTGCCCCTGGATATCGATACGATTGCCGCTTCGGTCAAAAAAACCGGCCGGCTTGTAACGGTTCACGAGGCCCACAAAAACATGGGCTGGGGTACTGAGGTTGCCGCCCAGGTTACCGAAAAAGTTTTCGCCTATCTTGACGCTCCGCCCGAAAGGCTGGGTTCAAAGATGTGCTCGCTTCCGTTTAATCTGGGACTCGAAAACGCCGTTGTTCCCCAGGTTGCGGATATTGTGGCGGCGGTAAAGAAAACCCTCCACAAATCCTAAGGGGAAACAGATGGCAGAACGAATCATAATGCCCAAACAGGGCCTCCAAATGACCGAAGGGACGATCATTGAATGGCTCGTGCCGGAAGGCGGGGAAGTCGTTGAGGGAAAACCTCTCTTTTCGATGGAGACCGACAAGCTCACGATTACCATCGACGCGATGGTTTCGGGAACCCTTCTCAAGATCGTGGCCGGCCCCGGCGCAACCGTGCCGATTACCGGCCTCATCGCCGTTGTGGGAAAACCCGGCGAAGATATTTCCGCGGTACTTGCCTCGGCCGGCCAGGCCGAAGCGGGCGGCGTTTCCGCGGCCGCCCCATCGGGCGCCGCTGTTCCGCCGGGCGCGCCGGCTTCTGCGACCGAGACGCCCGTTACGGCGGCCGGATCCGGGGCAGCGGCCGGCGGCCGGCGGTTAATTTCGCCCAGGGCGAAATTAACCGCCGGAGAACGCGGCGTTGACTGGCAGGGTCTCCGGGGCAGCGGCCCCGGCGGCATGATCGTTGAGCGGGACATCCTGGCAGCAGCCCCGGCGGGCGGCGCGGGAGCAAAAGCCACCCCGCTGGCGGCGAAAACCGCCGCTTTGTCCGGCATAGACCTCGCCGGGGTGCCAGGCACCGGAATCCGGGGCAAGATCACCAGAGACGACGTGGACAGAATTCGGCAGGGCCGCGCCGCGGGCCGCGTGGGGGTTTCCGGCGGAAAAAAGATCGTTCCGATGAAAGGCATGAGAAAGATCATCGCCGAAAGGATGAAGCAAAGCCAGAACGAAAACGCCCAAACCACCCACAGGGTTTCGGTACGCATGGACGAAGCCGTGCGGCTCCGCGCCGCGCTTGA
>JAISND010000280.1 GCA_031276615.1 Treponema sp.
ACATTACACTTGGGATTGATGCCCTTGATGCGGTCCCGCGCCGACGCCACCTTGGGCCGGCCCACGTCCCGTGTTGAGTGGATCACCTGGCGCTGAAGGTTGGATTCCTCCACAAAGTCAAAGTCCACGATGCCCAGGGTTCCCACCCCGGCGGCGGCCAGATAGAGGGACAAGGGGGCGCCCAAGCCGCCGGTGCCCACCAAGAGTACCTTTGCCGCCTTGAGCCGTTTCTGGCCTTCGATCCCAATTTCCGGCAAGAGGAGGTGGCGGCTGTAGCGGCTTATCTCTTCGTTGCTCAGATCGGAAAGTTCCCGATCCTTCAAAATGCTTTCCATGAACTACTGCCCGCCGGCAATTGCCGGAACCAGCATAATCGTTGCGCCCGTCGGCAGTTTTGTCCCAAGCCCATCGAGTTTCTTGATGTTCGTTTCCCCGACGAACACGTTGATGAATGAACGAAGCTCTTCCCCCAGATAGAGATGCTGCCGTAAATCCGGGTACAACTCCGCCAGGGCGCTGATTGCCTCTCCCACGGTCTGCCCTTCAACCTCGACTTCCGATTTACGTTCCGTAAAGCCCCGCAGGGCCGTGGGGATCTGAATGATTACCGCCATGATTATTCCTCCTGTATCTCTTCCTCAAAAAATTCTTCCCGGTCGTCCGACAGCCGCCAGCTTGTCAACGCCGAGGCTTTCGCTTTTTCAATCGACACGATGATGTACGAATAAAAGGGCACGGCGTTATCCCGGTCGTACCCGGAAGGCCGCGCCGGATGATCCGGGTGGGAATGGTAAAAACCCAACACGTCCCGGCCCCGTGCCGCCGCTTCTTTTTCCGCCCGCATAAAATCTTCCGGTTCTATTTTGAAACGGTGATACTGTTCCTCCCGCTCTCGTGCGTTGTCAATGGGAATGATGTCTTCCACGACACGGCTGTCGTCATCACAAATTGCGCCTAACAAAATGCCGCAACATTCATTGGGGTATACCTTCTCCCCTTCGGCGCGGATTGCGTTTTGCCATGGAGCGGAAAGTTTAATCATTGGTGAGCCCCCAGAATCCATCCGAAAGATAACGGAATCCGCTGTCGCATAACATCGTCACCACCAGGGAGCCCGGCGGCAGGGTGCGGCCCAGGTCAAGGGCGGCCTGTACATTCGCGCCGGAACTGATACCCACAAACAGCCCTTCTTCCCGGGCAAGGCGGATCGTCCGGGCGTAGGCCGCTTCGGTGTTGACCTCCGCAAAGCGGTCGGGGAAGGTTTCGTCGTAAAAACCGGGCTTTATGGTGCTGGCCATGTGCTTGGTTCCCTCAATGCCGTGGAAGGGGGAGTCCGGCTGTACCGCCACGGCCTGGATCTTCGGGTTGTATTCCTTGAGCCGCCGTGCGGTTCCCATGAACGTTCCCGACGTTCCCATGCCGGTGATGAAGTGGGTTACTTTGCCTGCGGTCTGTTCCCAAATTTCTACACCGGTGCTGTGGTAGTGGGCCTTCCAGTTCACGTCGTTGTTGTACTGGTTGGGCCAAAAATATTTTTCCGGGTGGGCGTTGGCTTCGGCTTTGGCGGCCAGGTACGCGCCGTCGGAACTTTCCAGGGGGCTGGTCTCCACCACGGCGGCGCCGCAGCAGGCCAGGATGGTTTTCCGCTCCCGGCTGGCATTAGCGGGGAGGTAGATCCTTACCGGATAACCTAACACAGCGCCCAAAACGGCGTAGGCGATACCCGTATTGCCGCTTGAGGAGTCGATGATGGTCTTTCCTGGCCGCAGCAGGCCCTTTTCTATGCCCTCCGTGAGCATGGCTTTAGCCGCCCGGTCTTTCACCGATCCTGAAAGGTTGCGGAATTCCGCCTTGGCCCAGATCGATACACCCTCCAGTTCGGAAGAGGTTTTTTTGAGTTCTACCAGCGGAGTATTCCCGATTAAATCCAGCACATTCATAGTTTTTTACTGCTTTGCAGCCTCCGGCGGCGGCAGGGGTTTCTGAATACGGTACTCAACCTTGATGTCCCTTCCCTGTTTGTAGCCGTTTCCTTCGGGCCGCCGTATCCGCGCATAGTAGAGGCCGACCTCGGTGGGGGGCTCGGTAACGCCGTTTGCATCGGCGTCATAATCCGCTTCCGATGTATAATAGACAATCTCAAGCGGGGCGTTTTCTTTTGCCGCCCGTGCGTCGATAGATTGGCCGCTGCCGTTGTACAGGGTATGCTGATAAGTCGCCGAAGTAATAATAGGCGGATCGGCAAGTTCGGAATTCTTCTGCGACGAACAGGCCGAGATACCAAAGGCAGCCGCCGTAATAGTAACAATGGCAAGAAAAACAAGGCGCTTCAATTTATCCCTCCATATCCGAAAGCTGTGTTGAAAGATACCGTTCCCCCGAATCGGGGAGGATAACCACGATCTGCTTTCCGCTGTTTTCCGGTTCCGCGGCACTTTGCAGGGCGGCCCACACCGCGGCCCCGGCGGAAATGCCCGTGAGGATTCCTTCCGCACGGGCGACTTTGCGGGCGGTCATGATCGCGTCCTCATTGGTGACCCGCACAATCTTATCGATGATGGAACGATTCAGCACCTTGGGAATAAAGCCCGCCCCAATGCCCTGAATGCGATGGGGGCCGGGAAAACCGCCTGAAAGCACCGGCGAAGCATCCGGCTCCACGGCGATGATTTTCACATCCGGCTTGCGTTCCTTCAGCACTTCCCCGACGCCGGTAATGGTGCCGCCGGTACCCACCCCGGCAACAAAGATGTCAACCTTTCCGGCGGTGTCGGCCCAGATTTCCTCGGCGGTGGTCCTGCGGTGTGCTTCGGGGTTGGCGGGGTTCTCGAATTGCAGGGGCATGAAAGCGCCGGGGGTCTGGCTTACCAGTTCTTCCGCCTTGCGCACCGCTCCCTTCATACCGTCTTTGCCGGAGGTCAGCACCACGTCCGCGCCGAGCATTTGGGCCAGCTTGCGGCGCTCCACCGACATGGTTTCGGGCATGGTGAGGATGAGCTTATAGCCCCTGGCCGCGCAGGCAAAGGCCAACCCTATGCCGGTATTTCCCGACGTGGGCTCTATCACAATTCCGCCGGGCTTGAGTTTGCCGTCCCGCTCGGCGGCATCCAGCATGGCCGCGCCGATGCGGTCTTTCACGCTGGCCATGGGGTTAAAGGCTTCCAGCTTCGCCAGCACTATGCCCGGCAGATCTTTCGCCAGCTTTCCCAGCCGTACCAGCGGCGTGTTCCCCCTGGCGGCAATAATATCGTCAAAAATTTCTCCCCGGTTCGCGGAAATTTCATTTCTCATTTCTCATTCCTCATTATATGGAATAATCGGCTTCCTGATTAATATCGTACTGAAACATGGCGAAAATACGTTCCTGAATTTCCACCAGCGCCGGATCGGTTCTGGCCCTCGGGCGTTTGATCGTGATGGGGATACGGTTGCGAATCGTGCCGGGGCTCGGCGAAAACATAATCACCTCGTCCGAAAGGTACACCGCCTCGTGTACTTCGTGGGTCACCAGCACTACGGTGATGGGCGTTCCCCCCGCCGCAGTTTCGGCCCAGAGCCGTAAAAGATCGTCCTGCAATTTTTCGCGGGTCAAAGCGTCCACCGCCGCGAAGGGCTCGTCCATCAAAATGATCTTCGGTTCGACAGAAAGGGCGCGGGCCAGGGCAAGACGCTGGCGCATACCGCCTGAAAGCTGGGAGGGGTACTTGTTGGCGAAACCGCCCAGCCCCGCTTTATGCAAATAAACTTGAGCTTTTTCGGCAAGTTCCGCCCGCTGCAAACGGTTCGCGCCCCGGCGGTTCCGGTTACGCAGTTTTAGCGCGAACTCCACGTTTTGAATGGCCGTCATCCAGGGGAAGACCGCGTAATCCTGAAAGATCATGGCGATGTCGTGTTTGGGATGATCCCGGAACACACCGTTTGCCAGGGGCGAGATAAAACGGTAACGCCTGCGGTAGGCGATCTGCTCTTTGCGTGTCGCGGGCAGCGGCTCAAGCACCAGCTTGCCGTCGATGTGAATGGTTCCGTCGCTGGGAGCCTGAAGCCCCGCGAGGATTTCGAGAAAGGTTGACTTGCCGCAGCCCGATGGCCCCAGGAGCGAAACAATTTTACCGTCAGGAATGGTGAGGGATACGTTCAGCACCGCAGTGAGACCTTCGGCGAGTCCCTTTTCGTTTACGACCGAAAAAAATTTACCGATACTCTTTGCTTCGATCATAGCGGGCAGACTCCATTGATGGTAATGAACACGGGGGCGTTGCGGGGGTGGCCCCCGCAGAGGGGGTAGCCCGCAACGAAGTGCGGGCGTAGGGGGAGACGCGGACTTGTGAAGCAAGTCCGACCCCCTTTTATTGTTTTCCTCACTCTTTTCACTATCTCCCCACTTTCCACACCGCAAGTTTGATCTCCACATATTTGAGAATCTCGATGAGGAACCAGCCGATGAAGCCGAGGATCACCATGCAGACC
>JAISND010000282.1 GCA_031276615.1 Treponema sp.
TGCTTACCACGCCGGGATCCGGCTTCGGACCCGCGGGAGAATCCTTCGTCCGCTTCTCCGCCTTTGGCCACCGCGCGGACGTGGAGGAAGCCTGCGGGCGCCTGGGCCGGCTGAAATGAGCCGCGGCGCGTTCCCCGCGCCTGTCCGGGCGGGGAAAATTTACAAAATCCATTAAAGCGCCGCGCGGGGCCGCGCCTATATAGCTGTATATGTGTGACGATCCCGAAAGAGCCGGCGGGCAAACCCTGTCCCCGCCGCCGCTTTTCCCCGATCCCCTGGGCGATGCGGTAAAAAAACTGTTCGGCCTTTCCTATCTGTTTCCCTACCAGCGCCTGGTGATGGCCAATATCCTGGAAGCCGCGGAGGCGGCGGGGCTTTCCATCCGCTGGCCGGATGATGCCGGTGGAGGCGTCCCGGCGGCGGACGGAGCGGCTGCGGACGGGCCGTCCGCGGAACCTGCGGCGGATTTCGCGGAAGAAACAGGGGACGGCGGCGGGGCGGGCGCCGACGGGGCGGATCTGGGCAGGCAGATCGTGATCCTTCCCACCGGCGCGGGCAAGTCCCTCTGTTTCCAGCTTCCCGCCATGCTTCTGGAAGGCCCCACCCTGGTAATCTACCCCATCCTCTCCCTCAGGGCGGATCAGGAGCGACGTTTAAAGGAAAGGGGCTTTGAGCCGGTGGTACTCCGGGGAGGGCAGGACGAAGGGGAGCGGAACCGTATCCGGGAACGGCTTGCTTCCGGCAAAAGCCGTTTCATTATCGCCAACCCCGAGGTGCTCCTGACCCGGAAGGTGATGGAAAAACGCAAAGCCCTGGGCATCCTTCACATCGTGATCGACGAGGCCCACTGCGTCAGCGAATGGGGGGAAAGCTTCAGGCCCGACTATCTGCGGATTCGGGAAATTATTGACGCCGCGGGAAGCCCCCTGGTAACCGCCTTCACCGCCACCGCCAGCGCCCCGGTGCTGGAAAAAATTGAGGCCGGTGTTTTCGGCGCTCCGGCCCGCCGTATCATCGGCAACCCCGACCGGAGCAATATCCGGTATTCCGCCCAGGGCTGCATCCTCAGGGATCTGGCGGTAAGGGATCTGCTGGTCAAAAAGGACCTGCCGGCCATTGTGTTCTGCTCCTCCCGGCCGGGGGCGGAAAAACTCGGCGCGTACCTCAGAAACGAATTTGATGAAATGGGGCGTCCCGGCGCCCGGGAAATCCGCTTCTACCACGCGGGACTAAGCCGGGAGGAGAAGACCGCGGTGGAGCAATGGTTTTTTGCCAATCCCCTGGGGATACTGGTTTCGACCTGCGCTTACGGCATGGGAGTCGACAAGGCCGACATCCGCACGGTGATACACCGGGACTGCCCGCCGTCGGTGGAAGCCTATCTCCAGGAATCGGGCCGGGCCGGCCGGGACGGAAAAGTTTCCGAGGCGATCCTGCTCTGGGGGCCCGGTGACGAAGGACGGCTGAAACAGGCGCGTTCCCCCGCCGGACAGGGGCGGATGGCGGCCCTGCTGGACTACGCGCGGAATACCGCCGGCTGCCGGCGGGAGGCCCTGCTCCGGCTCCTCGACTACGAAGGCGCCGGGGACAAGCCGGAAACCCGCTGCTGTGATGTCTGTGACGGCGAGGCGCGGGGAAACTGGCGGGAGGAAGAAAGCGTCATCGACTTTTTCAGGCGGAACAACCGCGCCTGCACCGCAAGTGTGGCCGCGGAGACTCTTTCGGCGGCGGAGAACATACGCTGGTCCGTGGAGGACGCAAAACAGGCGCTTGGGGCGCTCGTCAGGGCGGGGAAGCTGAAGATAAGCCGAAACCCCCTGTGGAAAAACAAAATAGTCTGTCCTGGAAAGCGCGGTTTGTGAGCAGCTCCGCCCGGCAGGCGTTTTGGAGCTTCCGGCCAAATTCACTTCCGGCCAGAGTCAGAGCATTAAAGGCGTCCCCTTTTCAGTTCCAGGCGTTTTTGGAATTCGTCGCCGGTTTTCCGCCTGAAGTCTTCGTCGTTAAAAACCTTCAGGACAAGAATCGCCAGGGCTTCGGCGCCCAGGGACATGGATTCCCAGGCTTCCTTCCGGCAGGTGGCCGCGGCAAATTCTTTTGTGTGCAGGGACAGGGCTTCATCGCTTATCGAAATCAGGGGCTGGATCGCGGGACAGCGGTAACTTACATTCCCCATGTCGGTTGAACCGATGGGAGGACTGACCGGCTCCGTCCTGAGTCCGAGGGATGAAAAAATCCGCTCCACCCCGTCTTCCAGCGGAAGTATCCTCACCATATCCGCGAAGTCGTCGTAGTTGAGCCGCAGGCTTTCTTCGCAGTCCATGGCTATGGCCGCTCCCCTGGCGCATTTTTTGATCGCGTCGTCAACCACGGCAAGCTTTCCCATCGCGTCGGTGCGGAATTCAATGCGGATTTCCGCGCGGGCAGGGATGACATTTACCGCCTCTCCCCCGTCCTTAAAGATGGCGTTCACCTTGACATCCGGCGTAAAACATTCCCTGCGGGCGTCTACAAGGTCGAGAAATTTCCGCGCCGCGGCCAGGGCGGATCTTCCCTTCCAGGGAGAAGCCGCGACGTGGGCGGTCTGGCCGGAAAAGGTCACGGTATAGCTGCGGAGACTCAGGGCGTCCATGTCGGCCTGGCAAAAGCCGCCGGCGCAGCTGTGCATCATCACCGCAAGGGAAAGGCCGTCAAAAACTCCCCTGTCCGCCATTGCTATCTTCCCGCCGGAAACTTCCTCGTCGGGCGTGCCGATTACATAGAGCGTTCCCCTGAAAAGATCCTTCAGTTCCGCAAGGGCAAGCCCCGCCAGCACCGAAAGGGAGCCGTGCAGGTTGTGTCCGCAGCCGTGGCCGATGCCGGGAAGGGCATCGTATTCCGCAAGGATCGCCGCCGCCGGCCCCTCGCCGTTTTCCAGAACAGCCCGAAAGGCGGTTTTCATCCCGCAGTAAGGATACTCAAGGCGGTACCCCGCGCTTTTCAGCGCCCCAACAAACTTTGCGGAAGATTCATGTTCCTCGCCGGAAATTTCCGGGTGAGATGCAAGATCGGCGCAAAGCCCCTTTGCCCTGTCAAAGTGTTTTCCGACAGCTTCCTTTATCCGATTGTCTGTTTCCGTACTCATGGTATATTTCTTGTCCGCCTGGAATTAGTGTCTGTACAGAAAGCAGGTTACTTTGCGGACAGACCCGGATTGGTACCCCCGTTCTGCGGCGGAGGCTCGCCCAAAATGAACTGAACAGCGAAAATATAAGCCATTTACCGGAAAGATTCAAGTTGGCTTTCGGTAACATTTCAAATAGAATTGGTATTCAAGCGGCTTCGGAATCGAAGAGTCCGCAGTCGTTGTTTGGGTATAATCAGATACCCTCAAAAGTTGATATATCGGCGAAAGCTCGGGTTTACGGCAAATTATTACTGGCGGCGTTTTGTGAAACATGGGCTAACAAAGCCCGTTTTCCCCCTGTCCGGATAAACCCGCCCGCTGAGACCGAAAACGAAAGCATCCGCTGGAGTCTGTGGAGAGAACGGCGGGTTATGCTCTCCATAGTCTGACCGAACACCTGCAGCATACCGGATAACCGCCTGTCTTTATCATAGCTTCGTGGTTAATTCCCCCGGTTTTTTGTCTAAACCGAGAACTGTTGACCGGGAAAACAGGGCGGTATGGACGCCGCTGTTACCGGCGCCGCCTTTGCGGCGGCAGGCGGGTTTCCGGAGCTTCCAACAGGCCGGCGCTTATGGTATAAAGTCTTATGAATATAACAAAGAACCGCGTAGTCAGTATTGATTACACCCTCAGGGATGAAAAAGATCGTATTATTGATACCACCTCCGGCGCGGCGCCTCTGGATTATCTCCACGGGTTTGAAAATATTATTCCCGGCCTTGAAAGGGCACTGGAAGGAAAATCCCGGGGGGATCATTTTTCGGTAAACGTACCCGCCGCGGAG
>JAISND010000287.1 GCA_031276615.1 Treponema sp.
GAGGAGGGCATCAGGATGGCGGAAGAGGTGGTGGAGGGGTTTACGCGGGATGAGCTTGAGATGCTGCGTGAGATCAGCCTGCACAGGCGGCAGATGGATTACCAGGAGGACATGCTTGAGCTGGAGGAGGCGCATGCCAGGGGCCTGGCAGAGGGACTGGAAAAAGGCTTGGCTCAGGGCCAAAAACAGCTGATTGATCTTCTTGAAAGCGGCAAGAGCCTTGAAGAGGCAAAACGTATTCTCGGTTTCAGGTAAACGCACATGGCGCCTGTCACCATTCCCGGTTCTTCCCTGTTCCCTGCAGGCCGGCAAAAGAACCGCCGAAGCCGCGGCAGGGCCGCCCTTGAATGACAGGCATAAAGTCACGGCGCATACGGCGGCCTGAAGGCTGCCTCCCTTTATTCGGTGGCGTGGCCTTTGTTGTGTGCCGGGCGTACGCTGTCTTTTTTGCATAAGCAGCCCCTGCCGGGACTGCTTTTCCACGCCCCCGCGGGAGAGTTAATTCTTTTTATCATTGCATTGGCGTCCCTGCCGCAGTTTTAGCATTGCTTTTGCCGGGATGCGGCGCGCAGGCCCCCAGGAGAACCTTGCGCTCTGTTTTTTTCCGCCCACAGCACTATCACCTTTACATGCACCCGCCCTGCATCTCCCTGTTTTTTGCCGGAACACTGGATTTTTATACAGACAATATGCTAGAGTGTTCCGGGAAAAATTAGTATGCCGATAAAAATACCCAGAGCTTTACCCGCCTGTGATGCCCTCCGGAAAGAACGGGTTTTTGTAATGACCGATGACCGGGCCGAACATCAGGACATCCGGCCCCTCAAAGTCGCCATTGTAAACCTCATGCCCACCACGGTTGATACCGAGATTCAACTGCTCAGGCTTTTGGGAAACACCCCGCTCCAGGTGGATATTACCTTCCTGCGGATGGGCAGCCACGAATCCCGGAACGCGCCGCCGGGGCATCTGGAAAAGTTCTACATCAGCGCCGGGGAAACCGTGGCCCGCAAGTGCCGTTTCGACGGCCTTATCATCACCGGCGCGCCGGTTGAAACCCTGCCCTTTGAGGAGGTTGATTACTGGTCCGAGCTTGCCGGGGTGATTGATTATTCGGCAAAGAACGTTTTTTCCACCCTGCACATCTGCTGGGGCGCCCAGGCGGGCCTGTACCGGCGCTACGGCATTCCCAAGGTTACCCTGAAGAAAAAACTTTTTGGCGTTTTCCCCCACGGCGTAAACGAGCAGTACGCCGCCCTGTTCCGCGGCTTTGACGACGAATTCCTCGCCCCCCAGTCCCGCCACACCGCGAGCGACCGGGACGCGATAGCCGCGGAAAAACGCCTTGCCATCCAGTCGGAAACCGGGGAAACCGGGGTTTTTATCGCCACGGCCCGGGAATGCCGGGAAATATACGTTACCGGCCATCTGGAATACGATCCTTTCACCCTTGACCGCGAATACCGCCGGGATCTTGCCAGGGGGCTTCCCATAGAAATTCCGAAGAACTACTACCCCGGCGACGATTCCTCGAGGGAACCGGTTGTACGCTGGCGGGCCCACGCGCACCTTTTCTTTTCAAACTGGCTCAACTACGTGTACCAGGAAACGCCCTACGATTTGGGGGAACTGGACTTTAAATGAGCCTCCGTAAAGCCCCGGCAATTCTCATTTTAGAACCCAAGGGTCTGCAGCGTTTTACAGGGAATGTGCGGGTTCTCCAGCTCAATTTTGCCGGATTTGTTTGTGAGCTTCGTGGTTTTTCTTGACCCGGGCAGCATCGTTTGGATTGTGGGTCAGGTTCAGGCCACAAAGGGGCTGATTGAAAGCATAATAAATTTCCTGTCCAGCGAAGATACCCCGGGCTTGCCCCGAGGTTCTTCATTAAACCAGACTTTCGAAAAAAATGATTTTTTTCTTTTTTTCTCTTGACACAATTACTTTTTTTGTATATATTCCTAGTATACCTAAGTTAATTATAGGTATTTTTCAGAATATCGCCGAAGGGCGGTTTTTTGGGGGTTGTCCGGAGGGTTTTAATTTTCCGGGCCGCCCGGCAGTTTGTTGCGCTTCAGCGCAAAACCGTATAAAAATTCACAAAAATGAATTTTTATACCCTGCAAACTGCCAGTCTTTAGTCCGATGGCAGCCTCGGCAAACGGAATTTTTAGTTAAAGGAGCGCCCCTGGCGTTCCGTGCAAAACCCGCGAAGTACAAGAGGCTGCCAAGTTTCCTCCTCCTTGGACGGCGGAAAAGTTTTTTCCGCCGTCCTTTTTACTTGAAAAAAAGGTTTTTTTCGCGTAAATTTACCCTTACGGTATATGCCGCAGTAGCGGTAATTTGTAAACGAGGGAGAAAAAAATGGCTGAATTAAAAGGATCGAAAACCGAAAAGAATCTTCAAACGGCTTTTGCCGGGGAATCGCAGGCCCACACCAAATACCTCTACTTTGCCTCCAGGGCGGAAAAAGACGGCTATGTCCAGATTGCGAATCTTTTCCGGGAAACCGCGCTCAATGAAAAAGAGCACGCCAAGATCTGGTTCAAACTTCTCCACGGCGACGGAGTTCCCGATACGCCGAGCAATCTCAGGGACGGCATTGCCGGGGAACACTACGAGTGGACGGACATGTACGCGGGCTTTGCGAAGGAGGCCAGGGAAGAAGGCTTCACCCAGATTGCCGCGCTTTTTGACGGGGTCGCCGGAATAGAAAAAGAGCACGAGGAGCGCTACAAAAAACTCCTCGCGAACATCGAAGGCGGCCTGGTGTTCTCCCGCGACGGGGATCAGGTGTGGCAGTGCGGCAACTGCGGCCACATCGTCATCGGCAGGAAAGCGCCGGAAATTTGTCCGGTCTGCAAACACCCCAGGGCCTATTTCCAGATCAGGGCGGAGAATTACTGATATATGGGCGCCCCGGAATCATCCATTTCGCGTAACGCCGCGTGGGATCTGCTCAGACGCTACAATAAGGATCCCTTTCATCTCCAGCACGGCCTTACCGTCGAAGGGGTGATGAGGTGGTTCGCCCGGGATCAGGGTTTCGCGGACGAGGAGGAATTCTGGGGCATCGTCGGGCTGCTCCACGACATCGATTTTGAGCAGTTCCCGGAACAGCACTGCGTCAGGGCGCCGGAGCTGCTGCGGGAAGGAGGCGCCGGCGATGCCCTGATCCACGCGGTGTGCAGCCACGGCTACGAGCTTACCGCGGTGGACGCCAGGCCCGAACACCTTATGGAAAAAGTGCTCTTCGCGGCTGACGAACTTACCGGCCTAATCTGGGCCGCGGCGATCATCCGCCCTTCGAAAAGCGTCCAGGACATGGAAGTAAAATCGGTCAGGAAAAAATTCAAAGCCGCCAATTTTGCCGCGGGCTGCTCGCGCCCGGTCATCGAAAAGGGCGCGGCGATGCTCGGCTGGGAGCTTGACACCCTCATCGAAAAAACGATCCTTGCCATGCGTTCCTGCGAGGCTGAAGTAAACGCCGCCGTGGCTGCCCTTCCGGGCTTTCCGTGAAGCAAAAGGCGCTTGTCGCCATGTCGGGCGGCGTGGACAGTTCCGTCGCCGCCTCTCTCATGCTTGAGCGGGGCTTTGACTGTATCGGCGTTACCCTGAAGCTTTACAGGGGCGAAAGCCGCTGCTGCTCCCTCCGGGATATCAACGACGCGAAGGCGGTGGCCTGCCGCCTCGGCATGCCCCACTATGTGCTCAATTTTACCGAAGAATTCGACAAAGAGGTTATCCGCCGCTTTATCGAAACCTACGAAAGGGGCGCGACGCCGAATCCCTGCATAGACTGCAACCGTTACATTAAATTCAACAGCCTGCTCCTGCGGGCGCGGCAGCTTGATTTTGATTACCTCGTTACCGGCCACTACGCCCGCATAAGCCGCGACGGCGCGGGCGGCAGATTCTTGCTGAAAAAATCCCTTGACGCCGGGAAGGATCAGAGTTACGTGCTTTACTGCCTGACCCAGGAACAGCTTGCCCGTACCATCCTGCCCCTGGGGGATTTTTCCAAGAACCTTGTGCGGAAGCTGGCGGAAGAAAAAAATTTTGTCAACGCGGAAAAAGAGGAAAGCCAGGACATCTGCTTTGTGCCCGGCGGCGATTACGGCGGTTTTATGGAGGCCTACACGGGAAAGCGCTACCCCGAAGGGGACATTATCGACGGCGAAGGCAGGGTCATCGGCAGGCACCGGGGCATTATACGCTACACCATCGGCCAGCGCCGGGGGCTGGGCGTCGCGGCGAACCATCCGGTCTACGTGACGGCAAAGGAGGCCGTCGGCAACACCGTCACCCTGGGGCCGGAAAGCTGCCTCTACGGCAAAACCCTGGTCGCGCGCGGAATAAATCTTGTCGCCTGCGGGGACATTGAAAAGCCCCTGCGGGTAAAGGTCAAAACCCGCTACCTGCAGCGGGAAGAACCCGCGACCGCCCTGCAGACGGGAAGCGATGAACTGCGGATAGAATTTGACAGGCCCCAGCGCGCCATCACCCCGGGCCAGGCCGCGGTGATGTACGACGGCGACATCGTGGTGGGCGGCGGGACAATTGCGGAAGCGGCGGGCTAAAGCCGCAGGAGCCGTATCACCGCGGGGCGCAGAAATTTATTGAAAAAGCCGAAGGTCTTCCCCACGCCCAGCATGGCGAGGAGGGTTCCCTCCCGAAGGCCGATAACGCGCCCGGCCGCGGCCAGAGACACCAGCGCGGCTATGCCGACCATCACCGTATCAAAGCCGACCTTTACATTGTGCGTTTTCCAGCCCGACTTCCGCGCGACAACAAGAACCACGCCGTCCGCCGGCTGGGGAATCAGATCGGCGGCCAGGTACAGCATGATGCCAAGGCCCATGAAAAAAATGCTTGCCAGCATCAGGAGAAGTTTAAGCGGATAAATTTCAGGGTGCATGAAAGAGGTAAGGCGGTTGTTAACTGAAACAAAAAAACCGAAAAAAACCGTTACCGGAAACTGAAACAGATTGATTATGCGAAATTTCCGGCGGAGAATGACAACCTGGACAAGGATATAGAAACTGTATATTACCGAAGTCATAAGGCCGTGATCGACGGAATAGATCCTGCTTGTTACATAGGCCACCGAATTGACCGCGGTAATCCCCAGCTCCGACCTGACCGCGAGCGAGACTCCGAAGGCAAGCACAAAGTTGCCCAGCAGGTACAGGAATAAGCGGCGGAAAAATTTGAAGCCCGCAGGGCCGCTCCGCCCCGCCTGCCCGCCGTCCGCGGCGGACGGCACGGCGGCCCCCGCGGGCGGGACGGTTTCCTCAGCCGCCAATTGTCTTTACCCATTCGGCTGTTTTTTTCAGCGTCTCCTCCGGATCGCCGCGCGCGGGATTGATAAAATCAATTTTGCCCGCAATGACATTGCCCGGAAGCATTGCCTCGAACTTTTCCATGGCCTTCCCCCTGCCGCCCGCGTGGCAGACAAAGAGGGCGATCCTTTTGCCGGTAATTTTTGTCTGTGAAAGAAAACTCGCGATTGCCGGCGAAGGGGATCCCGCCCATACCGGCGTTCCCAGGATGATTAAATCATAGGCCGCCGGATCAAAACTATAGGGCCTGAGGGCGGGCTTTTTGCGCATAATGACCTGGCTGCCGCCCCAGGCGTATTTGGCAAAGCCTGTCCGCTTTTTTTCATCCGCCGTTTCCAGCGCGACGATGTCCGCGTTTAACAGGGAACCGAGCCGCTTCGCGACAAGGGCGCAGTTTCCGTCAAAGGAATAGTATACTACCGCCGTTTTCATGTAATCTCCTTGCCTTCCGCCGGATAAACCGGTAGGATCAGTTTATTATGACGGTAAAGAGCCGCTTTGACAAACCCCTGCTGGCAATATTCGCCTCCTATTACAAACCCCACTGGAAGATCTTCGCCGCGGACATGTTCTGCGCCCTGCTGATTTCGGTGGTGGACCTTTCTTTTCCCATGATGACCAAGTATACCATCGAGAGACTCCTCCCCAGGGGTCTCTTCGGTTTCTTTTTCTTTATGGTGGGGATGATGCTCTTCATTTACTTCCTCCGCATGGGCTTTGTCTGGTTCGTTACCTACTGGGGACACACGGTGGGCGCGTACATCGAAGTGGACATGCGGCGGGATCTTTTTTCTCACCTGCAGCGGCTTTCCTTTTCGTTTTACGACAACAACCGTACGGGACAGATCATGTCCAGGGTCACTACGGATCTTTTTGAAGTTACCGAGCTTGCCCACCACGGCCCGGAGGATCTTTTCATCTCCTTCCTCACCCTCGCGGGATCGTTTGTTCTGGTTTTTACCATACGCCGGGAGATGGCCCTGGTTCTTCTGGCGGTGGTTCCCCTTATGGCTCTTCACGCGGTTCTTTCCCGGCGGGAGATGCAGCGGGCGGCGCGGCGGGTAAAGGAGCGTACCGCCGAAATAAACGTGTCGATTGAATCAAGCATTTCGGGAGCGCGTGTTGCCAAGGCCTTTACCAACGAATCCTACGAAACCGGGAAGTTCCGCGGGGGCAACGAAAAGTACAAGGACGCGCGCAAGGCCTATTACCGTACCATGGCGTTTTTTCAGAGCAGGATGGAATTTATGACGAGCTTTCTCATGGTGGTGGTAATCGCCGCCGGCGGCTTTCTTATTCTGCAGGACAAAATGAACCTGACCGAGCTTATCACCTGTAATCTTTTTGTCAACGCCTTCCTCCAGCCCATCAGGCGGCTGCAGAATTTTATCGAGCAGTTCACCAACGGCATGGCGGGTTTCAGCCGCTTTGTCGAGATCATGCGGATAGAGCCTGACATCAGGGACAGGCCCGGCGCGGCCGTCCTTGAAAATGTCCGGGGCGATATCGAATACCGGGGCGTAAGTTTTTCGTACAGCCGCACCGCGGGCAGGACCGGCGGCGGTGCGGAACAGGCGGACGGCGAACGCCCTGTCCTCAGGAACATCAACCTTTCCATTCCCGCGGGTACGGTCTGCGCCCTGGTTGGCCCCTCCGGCGGGGGAAAGACTACCCTCTGCCACCTGCTTCCCCGTTTCTACGAAATCCACGGGGGGAGCATAACCATAGACGGCAGGGACATCCGCGATGTGACGCTGGAATCCCTCAGGCGCAATATCGGCATCGTGCAGCAGGATGTTTTTCTCTTCGCCGGCAGCATACGGGAAAATATCGGCTACGGCAGAACAGACGCTTCCGCGGAAG
>JAISND010000039.1 GCA_031276615.1 Treponema sp.
GCGCAGAGTTTCAGGCGGTGGCAGCGGAGATCCACCGGGGAAATTTCGGTCTCTATGTCGAAGGCGTTGATGTCCTTCCGGATAACCGAAAAAAGGAAATCCCGGTCAGGGGCGCCCCCATCGTCCCCCAGGATTTTGCGGAGAATCCCCGCGGTTCCCGGCGAAAGAAGTTCCGGCGCAAGGCCGTAGGGCCAGCCGTCCGCGTAGGAATACTCCGCCGCGTAACGGAGATGCCGGCCGGCAAGGGCGGCGGCAAGGGCGGGATCAAGGAAGGGGCAGTCGGCCCAGGCAAAATAGCTGAGGTCGAAACCCGCGGAAAGTTCGGCGAGCCTTTCAAGAAGGGCGCTTTTGGTCCAGGCCGGCCTCCTTTCAAGCCGGACACCGGAGGGCATTCCCGGCCAATCCGCGCCTTCCCGCGCCAAAACCACCGTTTCCGTCACCCCCGGAAAACTCTTCCCCCGCTCCAGCGCCAGAAAAAGACTGTTTTTCCCCGCGAAAACCGGCGCCAGCGCTTCCGGCGCCAGGTGTCCCGCAAACAAAACCATGAGTGCGTTCATACTTTTCCATTATCGGCAATTTGGGAAGGGAAGTTGCCCGAATAACTCATGTTACGCAGAAAGAATAATATGAGCTTTGTTAGAATGAGAATTGGCGGCTTCCCGGGCTGACGCCTTGCGAAACCGCGTTTTTTAACGTAAGTTCAATGCAACAAAGGATCGATACGGCAGCCATGACAGTTACCATGTCCGGAAAAAACAATGTGCCGCGGAGCTTTCCGTGAGCGGCCCTCTCATTCTCAGGGTAAACCGGGTAAGCGCCTCCTATACAGGCCGTGACCACGGAATCTTCGGAAAAAAAACAGTCAAGCCCGTACTGGATTCGATCAGTCTGGAAATCCGGGAAGGGGAAATTTTCGGCCTCACCGGGAAATCGGGCTGCGGCAAGACCACACTGGCGCGCTGCATTCTGGGACTCCTTCCCTGCGAAGGGGAAATAATCATTGACGGGATACCGGCGCGGCGCGGCGGGAACATGGGGCGAAGCCGGCGTCTTGTCATGGCCCGGGGGGTACAGGCGGTGTTTCAGGATCCCGGCGCTTCCCTCAACCCGGCGAAGAAAATCGGCTTTCTTGTTGAAGAACCCCTCCTGATACACGGAATCGGCGGCAGGGAAGAACGGCAAAAACAGGCTGACGAAATGCTCAACCTTGTGGGACTCGATCCTTCCTGTAAAACGCGCCGGGTCAACGAATTATCAGGCGGCCAAAAACAGCGCGTCTGTATCGCGCGGGCCCTTATGCTGAAGCCGAAGTTTCTCATAGCCGACGAAGCCATCAGTTCCCTTGATGTCTCCGTGGGCGCCCAGATATTGAATCTCTTTCGGGAACTGCGCGACAGGCTGGGATTATCCCTGCTCTTTATCTCCCACAATATCGACGCCGTGTATTACCTCTGTGACCGCGTCGCCGTGATGGAACAGGGCAGAATCATCAGAACCGGAAACCCGGTAAACGGTGTCTGATACCACAGGCGTTTGCTGAAAATCAACAAGGATCAAAGAGTCCGTGAATTAGACGAATTATCGCAAATTATTCAAACGCTAGGGGTTTCTATTTGTGAAAATTCGCGTGTATTAGCGGACGATTTTTCTTAAGGAAACTCACATGGTCCCCTTTGGGGGGGTAGCGGAAAAGCCGAAGGCTTTGGAGCGCAGGGGGGGCCGGAAAAAAGCCCGCCACCGGAACAAAAAGCCCGGAAAGAGGCCCCCCCTCCTCTCCCCTCTCCACTCTTCGCTCCTCACTCTCCCCTCTCCACTCTTCCCTCCTCACTCTCCACTCTTCCCTCTTCCCTCTCCACTCTCCACTCTCCACTCTTCGCTCCTCACTCTCCACTCTTTATTTTAATTGCGGAAGCTGTGTATGGGCGCGGGGATACGGCCGCCGCGGTTGATGAAGGCGGCGCTGCCCGCGGCGTTGACGGGCATCACCGGGGCGCCGCCCAAAAGGCCGCCGAACTCGGCCCAGTCGCCGGCTTTTTTCCCCGGCACGGGAATGACCCGGACCGCGGTGGTTTTGTTGTTCACCATGCCGATGGCCATTTCGTCGGCGATAATGGCGGCGATGGTGGAAGCCGGGGTGTCGCCGGGCAGGGCGATCATGTCCAGGCCCACGGAACACACGCTGGTCATGGCCTCCAGTTTGTCCAGGCTGATGGAGCCGGAACGGACCGCGGCCACCATGCCCTCGTCCTCGGAGACCGGGATAAAGGCCCCGGAAAAGCCCCCCACGTGGGTGGAGGCCATGACCCCGCCCTTCTTCACCATGTCGGTGAGCATGGCCAGGGCCGCGGTGGTGCCGTGGGTTCCGGCGGCCTCAAGGCCCATCTCCTCAAGGATGCGGGCCACCGAATCCCCCACCGCCGGAGTGGGCGCCAGGGAAAGATCCAGTATGCCGAAGGGGACGCCAAGCCGCCTGGCCGCCTCCATGCCGACAAGCTGCCCCATGCGGGTGATTTTGAAGGCCGTCTTTTTGATGGTATCCGCAAGCTCGTCAAAGCTCGCGCCGGGGCAGCTTTCAAGTGCGGCCTTTACCGCGCCGGGGCCGGAAACGCCCACGTTAAGGCAGCTTTCACCCTCCCCCGGCCCGTGAAAGGCCCCGGCCATAAAGGGATTGTCCTCCGGCGCGTTGCAAAACACCACGAGCCTGGCGCAGCCTATGCCGTCCCTGTCCGCGCTTGCCTCCGCCGTGGCCTTGATCACCTCCCCCATGCGCCTCACCGCGTCCATGTTGATACCGCTCTTGCTGCCCGCCACGTTCACCGACGCACAGACCCGCTCCGTCGCCGCGAGGGCGGCGGGGATGGAATCGACAAGCCTGCGGTCGCCTTCCGAAAAACCCTTCTGCACCAGGGCGGAAAAGCCGCCGATAAAATCGACGCCCAGCTCTCCGCTCACATCGTCGAGGGTCTTCGCGAAGGGGGTATAATCCTTCTCGCCGCAGGACGCCGCGACCAGCGCGATGGGGGTAACGGCGATCCGCCTGTTGATAATGGGAATGCCGTATTCGATTTCTATGTCCCTGCCGGTTTTGACAAGGGAACCGGCGACGCGCAGCAGCTTTTCCCGAATCCTTCTCCGCGTTTCATTTCCGTCCGCGCCGGCGCAGTCAAGGAGGGACACGCCCAGGGTGATTGCCCGGATATCAAGCCTGTAACGGAGAAACATGTCAACGGTTTCTTTTATCTCAAAGGGCGTAAACAGCATGACTTCAAATCCGGTGCATAGCGCTGAACACCTTTTCGTGCATCACGCTGATGGAAACGTTCATGGATTCACCCATCCCGGAAAGTTCCCGCTTTATATCCTCCAGGGCCTTCGTGCTCGAGGAAAGATCGACCATCATCATCATGACAAAATTGCCGCTTAACACGGTCTGGCTTATGTCTTCGATATTGATATTCCGTTCCGCGAGAAAGGCGGAAACCTTCGCTATGATTCCGACCCTGTCGGAACCGACAACGGTGACAATGGCGTTCATAGAACCTCCAATTTTATTTAAGATGATTTCAAAATCCGGTGGTCCGGCAGGATCATAATTTTGAAATCGGCTCCTCATTCGTCCCGGATTTTATGTTCGGTTAAAAAAAGATCCAGCACCGTAAGAAAAAGAATCACCACCATGGGCCCCAGAATAAGGCCGTTAAAACCAAAGGCCCGGACCCCGCCGAGGATGGCGAAAAAGATGATCAGCGGGTGGAGCTGGATCCGGTCTTTCAAAAA
>JAISND010000054.1 GCA_031276615.1 Treponema sp.
CCCGGCATCGGCTCGGACAGGGGCAGGGGTTATATCGTGTCCCTCAGGGTCGCCACGCTGGACAGGGTCAGTCCCGAGCAGCTTGAATTTCTCATGGAGGAAGCCGCGGCGCTCATCAGGAAAAAACTTCCCCGTTATTTTCAGGATCGGGATCTTCAGGTGGTCCGTGACGGGAAGCGCTTCAAGATTATCGGGGATTTTTCACTGGGGGAGATATAGCGCCTTACCGATTCCCTGCCTGACAAACCCAGGTATATGGCGCATAACTTGCAGCAGCCTGTCGTCATGGCGGCTAACATTTCCCCGGACTCTCCGCATGCCTGAACCTCATCAGCATATCCACAAAGCCCCGATCCTCCTCCGGGTTTTTCCCGAAATAAAACAGGTGGCTGGCGCAGCGCCTGCCGCCCGCGCCGCGGCAGTCCGAGCAGCCAAAACCCGGTACGCCTTCTCCCCCCAGTTTTTCCAGGGCCGCGGCAAGATCGCATTCCAGGCTGCGGCAGGAACGAACGGGCAGCGCCTTTATTTTTGAGGCCAGGGGAGTAAGGTAGTCGATGTGCCAGTGTTTGCGTTTCTTTACCCTGCGCAGGTGACGGCTCATCCGCCGGGAGAGATTCTTCATCGCGCTTCCCGCGTACACATACCAGCCGGGTTTGATTTCGATTTTTCCCAGAGAGCCGGCCTCAATGCCCTGCGTTTCCGGGGAGCCGCGCCGTCCCTTTCTTTCCGTCCCGGGAATTTCCAGTATGACAAGGTAGCTTCCGCTGTTCTTCTCCGCAAGGCCGCCGCGGGAAAGATCAAGGGGGATGAACCCGCCCCCCCGCGAAACGGGATCCCTTACAAGCCGCGCGCTGCCGTTTGTCCCGCAGCGGATCAGGGCGGCGTGAACAAGAACCGGGCCGCTTTCCCCGGCTGTCCGCGCGGCTGGTTCCGCCGCCGCGCCGCCCCGCGCCGTTTCCGGAGGCGCCGCCCTGCCGTATCTGCGGAGCGCCGCCGCGAAGTCCGGGTCGGTGTGCAGGTTGGGGACAAAAACTTCGGGCGCCCCGTGGGTGATCACAAAAAGCATATGGCAGCAATAGCCCCGGTCGCCCAGGGCGGCCAGCTCTTCAAGGTGTTTCAATGCCCGGCTGCTCGGCGCGTCGGGAAACATGGCGACTCCGTATTCAACCAGGGAACAGGCCTTGACTTCAACCAGGTGCCGCGCACCCCTTTCGTCAACGCAGAAAAAATCGAAGCGGGAGCCGCCCAGGCTGAATTCGGCGCGCGTTTCCCTGAGGCCGGGAATTATTTTTTCGAGGACAAGTTTTTCCGCCGCCCTGTTCACTCTGGCGGAAAAGAGCGGGACAACTTCCCCGCGGGAGCGGACGGCGGCGGCGGTGTACGCCGTCCTGGCCGGACGGCCGGCATCCCGAATCCCGCCGCGCCGTTTCTCCAGAATGAGCCGCGCGCCGGGAAAGAGCAGTTCCGCAAGACGCCCCGGATCGGGGCAGTGGCAGGCTGTCTCCCTGCCCTCCGCTTCCGCGATGATAAGAAAACGATTCGGCCTTTTCACAAAAACCGCTTCAAGATCGTTCTGAAAGAGTTTTACCGATTCCCGCATGGTTCCCCGTTCGCGGCGGTTTTCCATCGTCACGCGCTTCTCCCGGCTATCACTTCCCACTGGGTTATCAGCATGCCGCCGAGCATTAAAACAAAACCAAGCAAAGTCCAGCGCCCCACTTTTTCGGAAAGCAGGAGTACGCCGCCCAGGGCGGCAAAGCAGCCTTCAAGGCTGAGGATAATTGTCGCGTGGGCGGGCGGGGCGTCGCGCTGGGCGACCACCTGCAGGGTATAGGCAATACCCACGGAGCCGAGGCCGCCGTAGAGAACGGGAACGAGGGCCTCCGCGGGGAAGCGTATCTTTCCGGCGAAAAGGGCCGCGGCGAATTCGGGAAACGGCAGCCACGCGAAGGTCCCCGCCGCGAGGAAGGCGGGGCTTATTTTTTCCGCAAGGGCCGTGAGGAAAGGCTCGGCCAGAAACGCGCCAGTCATGGAGAAGATGCCGCAGACGGCAAACTGGCCGGAGGAAAGCGCTATCGGATCGATGCCCCGTTCAATGCCCCGTACCAGCCGGTCGATGAGGAGTACGTGGCAGGCCCAGAATACGGCGCTTGTCATGGTGATAATGTCGCCGGGGTTGATCGATTCGAGGTGGCCCGCGGCGCTGAGGAAGTAAAGGCCGCCGAGGGTAAAAACAGAACCAAGCCAGGTGGCGGGGCCGGTCTTTCGTCCCAGAAAGATGCCGAAGACCGGGGTAAGCACCACGTAGAGGCCGGTTATAAAGCCCGCGTTACCCGCGGTGGTAAACATGATTCCAAACTGCTGAAGAATAACGGCGACAAAAAGGCAGCTCCCCGCGGCAAGCGAACAGCGAAAGAAGCGCCGCCGGTCTGCCGCGCCGCCTCGTGGAGAAGAAGCGCGGCCGGCCGGCACAGGCGGGCGGATGCCGGAAAGCCCGGAGGGACCGCCGTCAGCCGCAATCTCCGCGGCGGCGGGCCCTGTTTTCCGCCTCAGCAGAATGAGGGGAAGCAGGGAAAGGCTGCCCAGGATGAAGCGTATTCCGTTGTAGGCAAAGGGGCCGACGTATTCCATTCCGGAGCGCTGGGCGACAAACCCGAAACCCCAGATTCCGGCGGTAAGAAGCAGAAGGATGTCCGCCCGTAAAGCCCGTTTGTTCATGGAACCTGTACACACACCACAGACTTGAGTTTGTCAGGCAAGGAATTGGCTAATCAGTCTCTGTCCGCAAAAAGCAAACGGCGGACAGGCACTAATTGTCTTCCCGGATGAGGGCTTCACGGAAACCCGCCGCTCCAAGTTTGTCTCTCAACGATTGTATATCTTCTCCCCGGACTCCGGCAAGCACTACCCGGAAGTAGTCTTCGTAGCGCTCATAGGAAGGAGTAAGCCCCCTGCCCTTGAGTTTGTCAAAGGAGTTAACGGCGTTTTTGGCGATCCGGTAAGAGCCGACCTGCAGCCGGTACACTCTGCCCGGAACCGGATTTATGGCCGGGACAAGGGCGGCCAGGCCCTGGGCAGGAAGATCCGGCTTCATTTCCGCCGGGGCGGAAGGAGCTGCCGGCTGTCCGGGCTGCCGGGACACCGGCGGAAAGGCCAAAGGCGGCGGCGGAAGTTCGGCTGCCGCCGGTTCCGGCGGCAGCGTCCACAGCGGATCGGGCGGCGGTTTTGTGCCGGCCGGCGCGGGATCGGCCATGGCGACCGGTTTTGTGCTTTCAATCAGGACAGGTGCCGTCCCGGTTACAAGCATGTCAAGCTGCCCGGCCGCCGCCCTGGAAATATCGATAATCCGGGCCGAAACAAAGGGCCCCCGATCGTTTACCTTGACGGTGACCTTTTTGTTGTTGTGTTTGTTGGTGATTGTCAGTACCGTCCCAAAGGGCAGGGCAGGATGGGCGGCGGTAAAAAGGGCGGAATTAAATATCTCCCCCGACGCGGTGGGCCGGCCGTCAAATTCGGTCCCGTACCAGGAGGCGATCCCTTCCTGCCGGAAAATTTCCCCTTCGGGATTCGGTTGAACCTGGGCTCCGCAGAGCAGCGTAACAGCCAGGCCGGTGCATAATAAAGAGATGATTCGTTTCATGCTTATTTTATCGGCGAATTTTTCCCCGGATCCAGTTCCGCCAGGCGTTTTTGCATCTTTTTTTCGCTGGTAATGTCCTGGATATTTCCCAGGACAAACAGCTTGCCGTTGCCCCGGTCTACGGGGACAAAATTGCAGCGCAGGTCTTTTACCTCCCCTGTTTCCGGGCTGGTATACACCATTTCCTGAATGGGGTTTAAATTTTCCAGCATTTTTTCATCAAACCTGCGGCCGGACGCCCCGCGTTTGAAAAGCAGTACAAAGTATTCGATAAGGCTGGTTATTTCGCTCTTCCTGATCGAAGGCGCTATCAGGCTGGTAAACTTTTTTCCCCGGAGATTCTTTATCCCCAGTACCGTTTCCAGAAATTTGGAATACTGATCCTGAATGATGAAATTTTTGTCCATGAAGAAGAGGCCTACCTTGAGGGCGTCCTTCATGGCGGCGATGGTATCCCGTTCGTCCTTCAGCGCCGCGGAGGCGGCTTCGGCAGCTTCCTTCAGTTCCCGAAGGCGCTGGTTTTGCCTGTTGACCCCGTTAACCAGGTACAGATACGCGATAAAACCGGTGACGATAAAAACCGCCGACACAACCAGCTGCCGTATTATCTGTGACCACAGGCGCTCGTATATCTGCACGGCCTTAAAATCGCAGCCGATAACGCCTACCGCCTCCCCGGAGGAATTCAGGATGGGCGCGAAGACGGAAACTACCCAGCCCCACTGGGTATTAAAGTCCAGATTGCTGATTTGGTAGTTTTTCGTTTCTATTGTCCGCAAAACCGGTTCAAGGTAGTCTGAAATATCCTCTTCCGTCCCCAGGGGAGAAAAAGCTTCCACGTCATCCGGGGAGGCGCTGCCGTCGATAATATAACGGAAAATATTCCCTTCCACCGGCGCCATGGTGTACAAATAGATGCAGTTGGTTTTTTCCCTGATGGCCAGCATGGCAAGCCGGGTCTTTTCATACCAGGGATCCAGGGGGTCAAGGCTTGCGGAAAGGGCTTCAAAGGAATCCCCGTCGATGAGACTGCCGGTTTCCTCTATGATGGGTATCCCCAATTCGTATCCGATGGTTTCGGTTATCCCCACAAGCTGCTGCAGGGATGTGATGATAACAATCGAATAAACGGCAATGACAAAAAGAATAAAAAACAGTGTAAACTGAAATTTAAGGGAATGATTTTTTCCTCTTTTTTCCTCCGCTTTTCTTAACAGAGAAGATTTTACCGGCATCGTTCTGCCCCCCATTATAATATAATACAAAAATTATATAAAAAGTCAATTTTTTGGAAAAAACAGGGGTTCGGGCAAGGACGCCCCTGCCGTGGCTTCGGCGGTTTTTTTACCGGCCCGCAGGGAATGGGGAATAGTGACTGACGCCATGTGCGTTTACTCGTAGTAAAACGTATTGGTTTTTAAGTAAACGCCTGTGGTGACACCTTTCAGGTCATTTCTATTTTCCGGATCTCGTCCCGTATCACCGCGGCCTGCTCAAATTCCAGGTTTTTGGCGTGCTCCAGCATTTCATTTTCAAGGGCTTTGATGAGCTGTTTGCGCTGTTCGGGTATCAGCGTGTTGTAGGATTTTTTCAGTACCCCGATGGAAGTTTCCGCGGCGTCGCCGGCTTCCTCGACGTGACGGCTAAGGATATCGATAATGGCCTTCTTTACCGTGGCGGGGGTAATGCCGTGCTTTTTGTTATAGGCAATCTGGGCTTCGCGGCGGCGCTTTGTTTCGGCGATGGCCTGCTCCATTGCTTCGCTCCTCCGGTCGGCGTACATAATCACCTTTCCCGCGGCGTTTCTGGCCGCCCGGCCAATGATCTGCACCAGGCTTGTGAGGGAGCGGAGAAAGCCGATTTTGTCCGCGTCGAGGATGGCGATAAACGAAACTTCCGGCAGGTCTATGCCTTCCCGCAGCAGGTTGATTCCCACCAGGACATCAAAATTACCCTGCCGGAGCTGGGTGAGAATCTCCACCCGCTCGATGGTTTCCACCTCGCTGTGGATGTACCTGACCTTGAGACCCAGGCCGGAAAGGTAGTCCGTCAGGTCTTCGGCCATTTTTTTGGTCAGGGTGAGGATGAGGGAACGTTCGCCTTTTTTGATGCGCTGCCTTACTTCGCCGTAGATGTCCTCCATCTGGCCTTCGCTGGGCCGGACTTCGATCTCCGGGTCAAGAAGGCCCGTCGGCCGGATAAGCTGCTGAACCACCCGGTTTGACTGCCCGATTTCGGTTTTGCCCGGCGTGGCGGATACAAAGACCGTCTTGTCAAGGCGCTCCACAAACTCGTCGTAACGGAGCGGCCGGTTGTCCAGGGCGCAGGGCAGGCGGAAGCCGTAGTCGACAAGGCTCTGTTTGCGGCTGCGGTCGCCGGCGTACATGGCGCCGATCTGGGGAAGGGTGACGTGACTTTCGTCGATAAAGGTAAGGTGCTCCTTCGGCAGGTAGTCGATGAGGGTGTCGGGCGGCTCGCCGGGTTTGCGGCCGGCGAGGGGGGCGGAGTAGTTTTCGATTCCCGGACAGTAGCCCATTTCGGTGAGCATTTCGATGTCATATTCAACCCGGGTTTTGAGTCTTTCCGCCTCCAGCGGTTTTCCGGCGCGCCTGAGAAATTCCAGCCGCTCGGCCAGCTCCCGCTTTATCCTGTCCAGGGCATTCAGGGAAGAGCCGGGGAATGGCGCCCGGCGCCATGCGTTCACCGCAAAATGCTCCGCGTTTTGCTGTTTTTAGCGGTTGCCGGCGAACCTTTGGTTCGACAAAAACTGAAGTTTTTAGAGATTCCCCCTGTTTCTGCCCATTCTGTCCAGTTCCAGCCGCGCCTTGAGGTTGTCCGGGTTGAGATCGAGGGCATATTCAAGGGCGCGGCGGCTTTGTTCGGGGCGGCCAAGGGCAAGAAGGCAGCGGGCTATGCAAAACCGGATGCGGGAACAGGTTTCGCGCCTGTATTGGGCCTGTTCCGGCGGGGCATCCCCTTCCTGCAAGGCGGCCGCGGCTTTTTCATAGTATTCAAGAGCCCCGGCGGGGGAACGGCGCGCTTCCAGAACGAGGCCAAGGTTTGCGCCGGCCCAGGCCGCGGCGCCTGTCCAGTCCGCGGTTCCGCCGCCGGCGGCGAGCCTCCGGAGACTTTCTTCGGCTTCGTCAAAGCCGCCGTCCCGGATCCGCTGAAGCGCTTCACGGAAGGAGAGCCATTCGCCGGAAAAACCGCGGCGGGCGGCGATTTTGAGGAGCGCGGCGCTTTCGCCGTAATTTCGCTGCAGGCCGAAATACCAGGCCGCCCATTGGTAAAGGTTCTCCTCCCCGCCGTGGCGGCCAAGGAGCAGCCAGATTTCTCCGGCGGTTCTGCCCGGTTCCCAGGTTTCGGCGCCGCGCCGCAACAGTTCAAGCTCAACAAGCGGATCCCGGAGGCCCCGGGAAGTCCCGCCGTCGGCCGCCGCCCCGCGCGCCCGGCCGGGCGCGGCCGATTCGAGGATCGCGATGCCCTGGGGGGCACTGAAAAGCCGGCTGTAGCGGATAAGGCCGAATGTACGGCCGGGCGCGGAGGATTCGGGCAGGGCGGCGAGCCGCCCGAGCAGTTCCCTCTCTTCACTTTCGTCCGCGGCGCTGAGGGCAAGGTTGTAGAGGGCGCGGGGGATTTGCCCTCCGGCGTCCGCGCCGGCCGGGGCGGCAAGTATTTTCCAGATGTTCCGGGCGCTTTCGGCGTAGCCCCCAAGCCAGAGCGCGTCCGCCTGCCGGGACAGGGCCGCTTCGTCAGGCAGCAGCGAAAACAGCTCCGCGGAACGGAGGGGATCGCCGAAGTCGTAAAAGTATTCGGCGGCGAAGCGGACGGATTCGGGGGAAGGCGAAACGGCGATCAGGTTCCGGATTTCCGGCGCCGGGTTTTCCCGGTTCAGGAGCTTCAGCAGCGCCAGATCCGCGATGATTTCACGTTCCGGGGAGGACGCTCCGGGGGAGGAAAGGCCGGCGGCCAGGGCGCTTCTCAGGCCGGCCGTGTTAAACTCTCCGGCCGCGCTTTCGGGGTTTTTCAGATCTCCCAGAAGCACGTGGAGGCTTACAAACAGGGGACTGAAGCGCGCGTCCGTGAGAAGAGGCATAAGCTCCCTCAGTTCCGCTTCCGTTTCCCCGTTAATGGCGCCGCGCCCGACAAGAGCCCCGGCGGCTACCGCGGCCAGAACCTCGGAGTAGGGGTAAGCCCCGATTGCCCTGCGCGCGGCGTCCTGATAAGCGGGAACATACCGGGCTTCGAGCCGGGAAAGCAGGCGGCGGCGTTTCAGGACGGAGAGAAGGGCTTCCACCCCTTCGGCTTTTTTTTCCATTTTGTCAAGCATTGAATCAAGGGACCCGAGATTCCCGCCCCGCCCCGCGCCGTTTTGCTCCCAGGCCCGGTCATACTCGCGGAGGGAACGGTGAAAGGCGTCTCCCCCGGCCTTCCCGCCTTTCAGGACGGAAGAGACGGCAAGAACGGCGCCAAGGGCAAAAAAAAGAATAAGTCCCGAAAAGAAAGTGATCCGTAAAAAGCCGGCGCCGGGAACGCCGTGGCGCGAAAAAACGGCGGCCATTTTTCCGGACAGCGCGCTCAGCTTTGGGGGCATGGTTCCTTTGGAGCCGCGCCGCCGGGGGCCCGCGAAACGTCAGGCGCCGGGGAATCCGGCGCGGCCTGCGAACTCTCAAGGGTCCGGCGGATACTGTCCAGTACGCCGTTGATGAAACGGTAGGAGTCATCGGTGCCGAATTCCTTTGAAATGCCTATGGCCTCGTTGATGACGATGGAAGGGGACAGGTCCCGCTGAAACATCAGGGTGTAGGTACTCATTCTGAGAACGGCAAGGTCCACCCGGTTAAGGCGCGAGATGTCCCAGTTCTGCAGATGGCTCCGGATCATCCTGTCAACGGCGCCGATGTTTTCGATGGTACCGGCGATAAGGAGGCGGGAAAAATCGGCGGTTTCCTGATTCATGGCCTCACGCTTGCCGGCTTCCAGCCAGGAGAAATCGAGAAGCTCCCCGAAAAGCGTCCCGTTTGACGTTTCGGCGGGCGCCGGGGAACCGGGCGGCGCTTTGGACAAGGCTCCGGGCGGATTTTTCGCGCCCTTCGCCGTGGTTTCAACGGAGGATTCCCACCAGTACAGGGCCTGAAATGCCAGAATCCGGCCTTTTCTGCGGGACGCCATTGTTACCAGGCCAGGTTTTTTTCAAAAACCTGAAAAGTTTTCCCGGACCGCAGCTCCGTCACCAGTTCCTGGGTAGCCTGGGCAAGGATGGCCTGCTGCCGTTCCTGAAGCATTGAGTTGCCGATATAGTCACGAACCGTCATGCGGCTTCCCGGCCTGAAAATATCATCCAGTTCAAGGGCCTTCTGCTCGTAGGTTTCGGTTATCTTGATGATCTGATACCCCGTGGCGCCTTCCATCATTCTTGAAACCTCACCCTGTTTCAGGCTGAAGGCGGTGTTGATAAATTCCTGTCCCACAACCTGCAGGGCTTCCGTATTTTTCGGAATGAAACCGGCGTCACCGGACTGATAACCGGAATTGGGCGCCTGCCCTCTGAGGGCGACTTCATCGAACTTTGAAGGGTTCAGTCCTATTTCCCGGTTAAGCCGGTCCGCCAGCTCCTTCGCCCTGGCCTTGTCCGGGCCGTAGGGAATCATAACCATGGAGAAGCGGACCGTTTCGGGGCGGACAAACTGGGTTTTGGTCAGGGAATAGGCGTTTTGAATTTCCTCTTCCGTGGGCATCTTGAGGGATTCAAAAAGCCCCTGCTTTTTCGAGGTAAGGTACTTCTGGACAATGAGCTGTCTGCGGAGCTGATCCCGAAAGGGCCCCACTTCAAGGCCGGTTTCGTTTTTCACGGCCTGGGCGTATTCGGCATCTGTGGGCTGCCGGCCTATGCTCTGGGCCATGCCCGCGCGAAGCTGCTGGATCTGCTGGTTTATCTCATTGTCGGAAACGGTGATCTTGTCCCGTTCCGCCGCCTGAACCGCCAGTTTCTCGTTGATCATTACATCCAGCACCTGCCGCCGTTCCGCCTCGGTGAGAGGCCGGCGGGCGCTTTTTTCCATCCGTTCAATTTCGGTACGGAACTGCTTGACCGTTATCGGCTCGCTTTTGGTTAAATTTACGATGGCCGCCGGCTGCAAATCCGTCTGCGAAAAACCCGTTGCCGCGGAAAAGGCGCAAAAAAAAGCCAGGAACAGTAATCTTTTCATAAACTTCCCTTCATAATTTTAGCGTATTATTATAGCACATTACCGAAAACTCTGAAACCCCGTCCGTTTTCAGGGGTTTTCCGGCAGTTTGTCCAAAACCAGCCGGGTTCTGGAACAGGCTCAAACAACCAGCGGGCGGGAAAAGCCGCAAAACCACTTTGGGGAACCGGCCCGGGTTTCCTCTTATTCGCAGTGGGGTCTAATACCCGGGAACCCGCCTTTCCTCCCCCGCGAAAGCGGGTTCTTGGGGAGCTTCAGGGCGGGGAGGTTCATTCAAGAACCGCCCTGATGCGGCGGACTCCGGCCGAGGAGGACTGTTCCTTCTGAATTTTAAAGCGTCCCATGACGCCGGTATGCTCCACATGGGGGCCCCCGCATACCTCCCTGGAAAAATCCCCGATGGAATAGACCTTTACCCGGGATTCGTATTTTTCACCGAAGAGGGCGATGGCGCCGGAGGACTTTGCCTCCTCCAGACTCATCACTTCCATTGTTACCGGGAGGTCCCGCAGTATCTGTTCATTGACGATTTCCTCGACCCTTTTGATTTCCTCCGCCGTCAGGGGGGCGCCGTGGGAAAAGTCGAAGCGCATGCGCTCCACGGTGATGTTGGAACCCTTCTGCGCGGCATGATCCCCAAGCACCATGCGCAGGGCCTTGTGGAGCAGATGGGTGGCGGTGTGGTACTTCGTGGCGGTTTCGCCGTGATCCTGAAGCCCCCCCCTGAACACCTGTCCCCCGCCGGCCCGGGAAAGTTCCTGGTGTTTTTTGAAGGCTTCGTCGAATTCTTTCCGGTCCACCTTCATGCCCTGTTCCCCGGCAAGCTCCTCGGTAAGTTCTATGGGGAAGCCGTATGTGTCGTAGAGCTTGAAGGCCAGGCGGCCGGACATGATCCGCCGCGGATTTTTAAGGAGGCCGGGGAGCAGTTTTTCAAATTCGTGTTCGCCCTTCTGCAGGGTTTCCATGAATTTTTCTTCCTCCCTGTTGAGTTCGTTGATGATGAAGTCCCTGTTTTCCTGAAGCTCCGGGTAGGGGCCCCTGAACTGATCCACGACGATGGCGGCAATGGGGGAGAGCAGGGGAAGGGGCATGCCCAGTTTGCGGCCGTGGCGCATTGCCCGCCGGACAAGCCTGCGGAGCACGTAGCCGGCGCCCACGTTGGAAGGGCTTACCGCTTTCGGATCGCCGAGGATGAAGGCGGCCGAGCGGATGTGATCCGAGATGATGCGCGCGGATTTGTCCTTTTCCGCATCGGAACCGTAGGCATAGCCCCCCGCGGCTTTTTCAATTGCCCCGATGAGGGGCGCGAAAATTTCCGTATCGTAGACCGAGGCTTTGCCGTTGAGGATGGTGACGGTCCGTTCTATGCCCATGCCGGTATCCACGCACTTGCGGGCGAGGGGTTCGTAAACGCCTTCGGCGTTTTTGTTGTACTGCATGAACACGTCGTTCCAGATTTCAAGCCATTTGCCGCAGGAACAGCCGGGCTTGCAGTCGGGCCCGCAGGGCCTGTCGCCCACATAGTAGAACATTTCCGAGTCGGGACCGCAGGGGCCGGTGGTTCCCGCGGGCCCCCACCAGTTGTCCTCCCTGGGCAGGCGGGCGATGCGGTTCTCCGGGATGCCCATTTTTTTCCAGATCGCGGCGGATTCGTCGTCCCTGGGCACTTCGCCCTCGCCGGCGAAAACCGTGACGCCCAGCTTTTCAAGGGGAATGCCCAGCCACTTTCCGGAAGTGAGGAATTCAAAACTCATCTCGATGGCCCCTTCCTTGAAGTAATCGCCCAGGGACCAGTTGCCCAGCATTTCAAAAAAGGTAAGGTGGCTCGTGTCGCCCACGCTGTCAATATCGCCGGTGCGGATACACTTCTGGTAATCCACCAGGCGCTTTCCCGCGGGGTGTTCCTCGCCCAAAAGGTAGGGAACAAGGGGGTGCATGCCCGCCGTGGTAAAAAGCACCGTGGGATCGTTGTCGGGAAGCAGGGATTTACCCTGTATTTGGACATGATTCTTGGAAACAAAGAATTCGATGTATTTTCCGCGCAATTCGTCGGCTGTCATGTATATATAATACACATTTTCGGAGGCTTGCGTCTATCGCGTTGCTCAGGTTTTACCGCAGGCGCCATCGACCCCGCTAAAAAAACCTGTTTACCGCCATAACCAATACCGGCACGGTCAGCATGGAAAGCAGGACGCTTGCCAGTATTATTCTGGAGGCCAGCTCGCTGTCCCCTCCGTATTTGTTTGCC
>JAISND010000150.1 GCA_031276615.1 Treponema sp.
ATGGTAATTGCCGATTCTGTTCCGGCCATTCTTATATTTGCGCCTTTCGCCAAGAGCATTGCACAGGTTGGAAAATTCTCAAATGAAACTGTTTTGCTTCCTTTCCAGGCTGCACTTGGATTTTCGCGATCTTTCTCACCTATCTCACCGGCTAACGTATTTATTGCAAAATTTGTCGATGTACCTGAAATAGAGATCATAAAACGGAATTGTATCCCATTCATTGCCGCATTATTGACAGTTTTAATTTCGTCTTATTTTGTTATCAGTTGAGCTTGTTCAAAACTCGGTTGGTTTTGAACAAGCTCCTGGAAAAACCGATCAAATCGGACTAAAGTCCGGCCCGGTTTTTCCGTTAAATCTAAGGAAGCTGTCCCAAAAACTGGAGTTTTAGAACAGCCTCAGTTGACCTAAAATTCCACCTGTTTTACCGGAACCCCCTCCTACAAATTGTAGGAGGGCTTTTCCTGAATTTTCTGCCTTTTGATGGATTGAAAAACATCCAAAACAGTGTACAATTCTTCTTGACAGACGCCATTCGCGCTTTCAGGCGGGGGCGTCCAGGGGCGCCGGGCGCCGTTTTAGGGGGATTTTAATTTGAAAACACTTGAAAATATGACCACCATAGAACAGATGGAGGAAGTCACCGCCAAACTCAAGGAACGCGCCTGTGAGGTATGCGCGGAGACTTGGGAGGATCGCGTAAAAAAACAGACCCCCCACTGTAAATTCGGGGAGGACGGCGTTTGTTGCAAAAACTGTTCCATGGGACCCTGCAGAATCACCCCGAAAGCCAACAGGGGCATCTGCGGCGCCGACGCCCATGCCATTGCCGGGCGCAACTACCTCAGGATGATCGCCGCGGGCACCTCCGCCCACTCGGATCACGCCAGAGAGATTCTCCACATCCTCCACGGCGCTTCCGCCGAAGGGAATTACCAAATCCGGGACGAGCAGAAACTTGTCCGTCTCGCGAAGGAATACGGCGTTCCCACCGAGGGCAGGGACATCTACGACATAGCCCACGAGGTTGCCGATACAGGACTCGCCGAATTCGGCAAGAGCTTCGGTACCCAGATTTTTATCAAAAGGGCAACCGCGGAGCGGCAGAGGGTATGGAAGGAGCAGGGGATAGAACCCAGAGCCATAGACCGGGAAATCGCCACCTCCATGCACATGACCAATATGGGCAATACCGCCGACGCCGAGGCGCTCATCCGCCAGGGGCTGCGGACAAGCCTTTCCAACGGCTGGGGCGGCTCCATGCTGGGAACCGAAATTTCCGATATCATCTTCGGAACCCCTACGGTACGTACCACCGAGGGCAATTTGGGCGTTCTGGAACACGATATGGTGAACATCGTCGTCCACGGCCATGACCCGGCCTTTTCCGAAATGGTAGTGACCGCCGCCGAGGTAAAGGAGCTGGTGGATTACGCCAAAAGCAAGGGCGCCAGGGGCATCAATATAGTCGGACTGTGCTGTACCGCCAACGAAGTGGCCATGCGCCACGGCGTCCGCATGGCGGGAAATTTTCTCCAGCAGGAAAACGCCATTCTTACCGGCGCGGTGGAAATGATGTGCGTTGACGTGCAGTGTATCTTCCCCGCCCTTGCCCCCCTGAGCGAATGTTTCCATACCAAGTTTGTTACCAGTTCCCCCATAGCCCGTATCCCCGGCTCAATCTACATAGAGTTCAAACAGGAAACCGCCTTTGACCAGGCCAGGGAACTTGTAAAGATGGCGATTGACAATTTCCAGAACCGGGACATGAGCAAGGTCTACATCCCCCCCATGAAGCAGAACGCCGTGGTGGGCTACCCCTGCGAGCAGATCATCGGCCACCTGGACGGGGTTGCCAACAGTCATGTGGATGAATTCGGAACCTACAAGCCCGTCATCGATGCGATCAAGGCCGGCGTACTCCGGGGCGCGGTGGCAATCGTCGGCTGTAACAACCCGCGGGTCAGGCCGGATTTTTCCCATTTCGAGATAATGAAGGAACTGCTCAGGAACGATATCCTCATCGTCGCCACGGGCTGCGCGGCGCAGGTTGCGACCAAGGCGGGGCTTCTCAACAGGGAGGCAAAGTACCTCTGCGGAACCGGGCTGCGCCGGGTCTGCGATCTGGTGAACATCCCGCCCATTCTCCACATGGGCGCCTGCGTCGACATCAGCCGCATGATGCTTCTTGCCACGGGCATTGCCAGGGACTGGGGCGTCGACACCACCCAAATACCGGTAGTGGGCTGCGCCCCCGAGTGGATGAGCGAGAAGGCGGTCTCCATTGCCAACTATGTCGTCTCCACCGGCATTGATGTTTACCTGGGCATTGAACCCCAGGTAAAGGGTAGCAGCCAGATGATGGAACTTATTACCCAGGGTACGCGGAAAATTACCGGCGCGGGCTACATCATCAACACCAATCCGCATGAGCTTGTGACGGCCATCATCGACGGCATCGAAGCCAAGCGGGCCGCGCTGGGGATATGACAACCGGCCGCGCCGCAAAGCCGGCGTTTCGGAGCGTGCGATGAAAATAGCCCTTACCGGGAAGGGCGGGGTGGGCAAGACCACCCTGGCCTCGGTACTTGCCCGGCTCTATGCCGAAGAGGGCCGGAAGGTTCTCGCCGTGGACGTGGACCCCGACGCCAATCTGGGCCTTGCCCTGGGTTTCAGCGCGGCCGAGACGGCGGCGATTACGCCCATCGCGAAGATGAGGGACCTTATCAACGAGCGGACCGGCGCCTCATCCGGCGGACTGGGCAAATTCTTCAGGATAAACCCCCGGGTGGACGATATACCGGATCGTTTCGCGAAAGAAAAAAACGGCGTCAAGTTTCTGGTGATGGGAACCGTGGAAACCGGCGGCGCTGGCTGCGTGTGTCCGGAGCATGTGATGGTCAAGCAGGTGCTTTCACACCTGGTGATTGCGCGTGACGAGGTCGTCATCATGGACATGGAGGCGGGGCTTGAACATCTGGGACGGGGAACCGCCTCCGTGATGGATCGTTTCATCGTAGTGGTGGAACCCGGCGCGCGGAGCATACAGACCTACGAAAAGGTAAAGGCCCTTGCCTCCGATCTGGGCGTCAGGAAAGTGCATGTCGCGGCCAACAAGGTACGCGGAAAGGAAGACGAGGACTTCCTCAAGTCCCTGATAGAGCCCGCTGATTTTCTGGGCATTATCAGATACAGCGATGATGTGATCAGCGCCGACCGGCAGGGGCTTTCGCCCTTTGATACAAGCGCGGCGGTGAAAGAAGATATTCGCGCGATTAAAGAGAGGCTGGATACTTTATGAAACTGCTTTTTGACAGGGTGTTTGACGGCGCCGCCGAGATGTACGCAAGGGCGGAAAAGGTTCTGGAAGAAACCGTTAAGGAACTTGGCGAATCGGCGCCCGTAAACATGCCGAACACCGCCTATTTTCTTGCCAACCATCTTACCTATCTGACAAAGAAGGTGACCACCCTTGGGGAACTCAGGGCCTGCTTTCCCAGGGTGAAGGAATGGATGCCGCGGCGGCAGCGGCTGGACGATGTGTTCAAATCGGGTTACGGGACCGTCATGGCGGCCGAGGTAATCGAGGCCTGCAAGTACGCGAAAAGCGGCAAACCCTACGGCGATGAATACTGGGGCCACATGTCCGACGCGGAGGTGCGCGAGCTGGGCGTGCCCCTTGTCACCGGGGACATCCCCGGCTTTGTGGTCATCATCGGGCCCGCGCCCTCCGACGAGGAAGCGGCGGAGCTTATCAAGGGCTACCAGTCGCGGGCGATCTTTGTGTTCCTCATCGGAGGGATCATCGATCAGGCGCGGCGCATGAACATCAATATGGGTTTCCCCGTGCGGGTTGTTCCGGTCGGCCCGGACATCTGGGCGGTAACCCACATCATATCGCTGGTAAACCGCGCCGCCATGATCTTCGGCGCGGTGCAGCCCGGCGACCGCGAGGAATTCGATCATTACAGCTTCCACCGCATCAGGGCCTTCGTGAACGCCTTCGATCCGGTGGCGGACATCGTGGTCGCCTGCGGCGGCGGCGCGATTGCCATGGGTTTTCCGGTTATCACCAACGATACCAGGGATATGTGGAAGGTTCCCAAAAGCCTTATCATCCAGGAAAACACGAAGGACTTTATCGAAACCTCCCTGGAGGCGCGCGACATCAAGATCAAGGTAGCGAACATAGACATTCCCGTGGCCTTCTCCTCGGCCTTTGAGGGCGAGATCGTCAGGCGCAACGATACCCATGTCGATATCGACAGTACCAAAATGGACTGCTTTGAGTGGGTGCGTACCAGGCCCGCCCAGGAAATCGAGGATCATTCCATCGAGCTTGCCGGCCCGGACATTGACGCCTTTGAGCCGGGAAGCCGCATCGCCATGGGCATCATCGTCGAGGTTTCCGGTAAGAACATGCAGAACGATTTTGAGCCGGTCTTTGAGCGGAAGATACATCACTTCCTCAACTTTATCGAAGGCGTTATGCACACCGGACAGCGGGATCTGATCCGGGTGCGGGTAAACAGGAACGCCTTTGCCGCCGGTTTCCGGGCGCGGCATTTCGGGGAAGTGCTTTACAGCAAGATGAAGGACGAGTACGACAAGGTTATCGACAAGTGCCAGGTGAAGATATACACGGACCCCGAAAAACTCAAAACCCTGCGGGCCGAGGCGAACAGGGTCTACGAAACCCGCGACGCCCGGCTCCAGTCCCTCACCGACGAAAACGTCGAGGTTTTTTACAACTGCATACTCTGCCAGTCCTTCTCGCCTGCCCATGTCTGCGTAGTTACCCCCGAGCGGCTGGGCCTCTGCGGGGCGGTTTCCTGGCTGGACGCCAAGGCCACCAACGAGCTTGATCCCAACGGCCCCTGCAAGGTGGTAGCCAAACAGCGGGTAGTCGACGAAAATCTGGGAATATGGGAAGATGTAAACGAGGCGGTGCAGCAGGCTTCCCACGGTTCCCTGCAGCAGGTGACCCTTTATTCCATCATGCAGGACCCCATGACCAGTTGCGGCTGCTTTGAGTGCATCTGCGGCATTGAGCCGGTAAGCAACGGGGTGGTTATTGTAAACCGGGAGCATACGGGCATGACCCCGCTGGGCATGACCTTTTCCGAAATGGCCTCGATGACCGGCGGAGGGGTGCAAACCCCCGGTTTTATGGGACACGGCAAGCAGTTTATTTCATCCAGGAAGTTCATGAAGGCCGAAGGAGGCCCCGCCCGCATCGTGTGGATGCCCCGGGCTTTAAAGGAACTGGTAGGAAAGAAACTCAACAAATCGGCCCAGGAGCTTTACGGAATAGACGATTTTACTTCCATGATTGCCGACGAAACCGCGGCCGAAGACCCGGAAAAGCTGATGGAATTTTTGAGTGACAGGGGGCATCCGGTACTTGACCTTGCCCCGTTATTATAAACAGAAGGAGTTGAGCCATGCCGTTTAAAAGCGTACCGCAAAAATTCAACGCCTCCATAAAGGAGGTGATCATAGGTACGGGAGACAGGGCAATCACCCTTGGAGGTGAAAGCGTATTTCCCCTGTATAGCTTTGACGATTCGATAAAGAACCCCCCCAGGGTTGGAATCGAATTTTCCGACCTTGGTCCCGACCGGAGCCTTCCGGGTCTGGCAGCCTTTTACCAGGGTGCGGAAACCGTCGTGGATGTGGCGAAGCGTGCCTGTGAAAAGTCCGGGGCGGATTTTGTCAGCCTGATCCTTGAAGGGGCGGATCCCAATGGCGGGAACAAATCCGTGGAGGACTGCGTTGCCCTCTGCGGGGAAATTGCCGCCGCGATCAGCCTTCCCCTGGTTATCCAGGGATGCAGGAATATCGAAAAGGACGGCAAACTTTTTGAAAAAATCGCCGAAGCCCTTCAGGGCAGGAACGTGCTGCTCCTTTCGGCCCGCGAGGAAAACCACAAGGCCATCGCGGTGGCGGCGGTTATGGCCTACGGCCAGAAGATCGGCGCCGAATCCGCGGTTGACATTAACCTGGCGAAACAGCTCAACGTGCTTGTCTCCCAGCTTGGCGTGCAGCCGGGGAATACGGTGATGAACCTCGGTTCCGCGGCGGCGGGCTACGGCTTTGAGTATGTGGCTTCCACCATGGACAGGGTACGGTCGGCGGCCCTTTCCCAGAACGACACCATGCTGCAGATGCCGGTGGTTGTGCCGGTCGGTTCCGAAGCGTGGACGGTAAAGGAAGCGATTGTTTCCGAAGAGGATTTTCCGGAATGGGGGCCGGTGGAGCAGCGCGGCATCAACATGGAAATTTCCACGGCCGCCGCCGTTCTCGCCTGCGGCGCCAACGCGGTGATCCTGCGGCATCCGGCTTCGGTTGCCGTTATTTCAAAACTTGTTTCGGAACTTGTATAAAAGGAGTATATCATGGCGCTTAAAGGATTGGATATATTCAAGCTGACCCCCAAAACGAACTGCAAGGACTGCGGCAGCCCAACCTGTATGGCCTTTGCCATGAAGGTGGCCCAGGGCGCGACTACCATTGATAAATGCCCCCATATGTCGGCGGAATCCCTCAAGGTCCTGGGCGAAGCCACCGAGCCTCCGATGAAGAACATCAAGATCGGATCGGGCGGGGCGGAACACAGCCTTGGCGGCGAAACGGTGCTCTTCAGGCACGACAAGACCTTTGTGTCCCGCTGTCTGTACGGCGTAAGCATCCGCGCGGACTGCGCGGACAGGGCCATTGCCGATCTCGGGAAGATCGATTACGAGCGCATCGGCGAGCACATGTATGTGGAGCTTGTCAGCGTGGAATACACCGGCGACAGAGACGCCTGGCTTGAGACGGTGAAGAAAGCCCTCGCGGCGGAACGCACCCTTGTCCTTGAGGTAAAGGACGCCGGCGCCGCCCAGGCCGCACTGGAACTCGCCGGGAACAAAAAGCCCCTGCTTGACGCCGCCGACGAATCCAACTACAAAGAGATGAACGATCTTGCCGTAAAATACGGCGTTACCCTCGGCGTCGGCGGAAAGGATCTCAACAGCCTCCACGACACCGTCGCGGCCATCGAGGGCCTTGGAAACAAAAATCTCGTTATTGACGTTGGCGCGGTTTCCATTAAAGACGCCTTTGCGAAGACGGTGCAGATCCGCCGGGCCGCGCTCAAGGACGAAGATCGAACCTTCGGTTATCCTTCGCTCGTCAACGTCGCGAAACTTGCCCCCCAAAACCCCGATCTCCAGACGGCCCTTGCCGCGCTCTTTACGGTAAAGTACGGCTCCATCATCATCATGGAAAGCATGAGCTACGCCCAGGCCCTGCCGCTGTACGGGCTGCGGCAGAATATCTACACCGATCCCCAGAAGCCAATGAAGGTCGAACCGGGCATTTACCCGCTGAACGGCGCCGATGAAAACGCCATCTGCGCGACCACGGTGGACTTTGCCCTTACCTACTTCATCGTTTCAGGCGAACTGGAGCGTTCCGGAGTGCCGGTGAATCTGCTGATTTCCGACGCCGGAGGCTATTCGGTGCTTACCGCCTGGGCGGCGGGGAAACTTTCCGCCAGTTCCATCGCGCGGTTTATCAAGGAAAACAACATTGAAGGCAAGATCAAGAATCACAACCTGATCATTCCCGGCAAGGTGGCGGTACTCAAGGGCGAGCTTGAGGAAAACCTGCCAGGATGGAAAATTATTGTTGCGCCTAACGAAGCGGTTGGCGCGGTCAAGTTCCTTAAGGAACTGAAAATATAAGGCCCAGGGAGAAAATTATGGGAAAATTTATAACGATAGGCGAACGCATTCACTGTATTTCGCCGGCAATCCGCGCCGCCATGGAATCTATGGACCCCGAGCCCATTCTGAAGCGGGCAAAGGAACAGCTTGACGCCGGCGCGGTGTACCTTGACGTGAACATCGGCCCCGCCGAAAAGAACGGCCCGGATCTTATGAAGTGGGCGGTAAAGCTGCTTCAGGAAAATTTCGATAATGTTCCCCTCTGCCTGGATACCGCGAACAAGAAAGCCATTGAGGCGGGAATTTCCGTGTACAACAGCAGCAAGGGCAAGCCCATTGTCAATTCCGCCGACGCCGGCGACCGGATTTCCAACATCGATCTGGCGGCGGCAAACGGCGCCATCTGCATCGCCCTCTGCGCCAAGCAGGGCGTCCCCGCGGACAACGACGAGCGCATGGCTTACTGCCAGGAAATGCTTGAGCACGGCATGGAACTGGGCATGGAGGCCGAGGATCTCTGGTTCGATCCGCTTTTCCTTGTTATCAAGGGAATGCAGGACAAACAGACCCAGGTGCTGGATTTTATCCGCCAGCTTCGTGACATGGGTTTCAATTCAACCGGCGGCCTTTCCAACGTTTCCAACATGATGCCCAAACATATCCGTCCCATCATGGACTCGGTAATGGTCGCCATGGCGATTAACAACGGCCTTACCTCGGCCATCGTCAATCCCTGCGATCAGCGGCTTATGGAAACCATCAAGTCGGCGGATATTATTATGAACAACAGCCTCTACGCGGATTCGTATCTGGAAATTTAACCCCCTGCGAGGCTGCAATGAGAACCCCGGGGCAAGGCTTCCGGGGTTATGGTCCCGCCTTCCCGTTAAAAAGGATCTGAACCTGCGCGGCAAAACATTTTTTTTCGCGGCTGAAAGCTCCGCCGGTAACGCGGCGGATTCTTCTTTTAACGGTTCCGCGGAAGTTTTTTCCTGGCTTTCACGGTTTATCAATCTTGAAAAGGGGCAGACGCCGAAGAGTTTCCGCCTGGACAGGATGGAATTCCTTGCCGCCCTGGCGGGGCATCCCGAGCGCTGCGCCCCCTCGATCCATATCGCCGGTTCCAAGGGCAAGGGTTCCGTAACGGGGATGCTTTCTTCGATGCTTGAAGCCGCCGGCCGCCGGGTTGCCCGCTACATGTCGCCCCACGTGAGTGATTACCGGGAGCGGATCAGCCTGGGATCCGTCTTTTTTGACGAGGAGGTGTACCGCGCCGCGGGCGCTGAACTGCGGCGCGTCGCCGAATCCCTGGGCCCGGACAATTCCGGCGCGGCGTCATGCCCCGCGGACCCGGCCCCCGGCGGCGCAGTCCCCGGCGGCGCAGTCCCCGGCGGCCTCTTTGACCCCCGCCGTGAAGAAGGGGAGGGGCCGAGTTTTTTCGAGCTTCTCACCCTTTACTTTTTTCTCTGCGCCCGCCGGGGAAACTGTGATGTGATGACCGTGGAAACGGGCATGGGGGGCCGGCTGGATTCCACGAATATTGTTGATCCCCTGGTTTCGGCGATCACCGTTATTGAACTTGAACACACCGAATTTCTGGGCAATACCCTTGCCGCCGTTGCCGGCGAAAAGGCGGGGATTATAAAGCCGGGGCGTCCCCTGGTTCTGGGCGAACAGCCCCCCGAGGCGCTTGGGGTGTTCCGGAAGCGGGCCGCCGAAAAAGGCAGCCCCCTCCTGTATCTTCCCGAAATCGCGGAGGTGGAAAATATCCGCGTCCGGCGGAGCGGTACGGAATTCCGCCTGGGTTTCAGAAAGCCGGGATTTTTCGAAGCGCCCCTGGAACTCTACGTTCCCGTGCCCGGGGCGGTTTATGCCCGGAACGCCGCGCTTGCGGTTGCGGCCCTTAAAACAGCCTTTCCGGATACCGGGGAGGACGCCGTCCGCCGGGGGCTTGAGCGGTTCAGAATCCCCGCCCGCTTTGAGCTTGTCCGGAAGGAACCGCCGGTGATCATCGACGGGGCGCACACGCCGGGAAGCGCCGCCCGCTGCTGTGAAACCTTCCGCGATCTCTACGGGGAGGGGGGCATACTCCTCTTCGGCTGCGCGGCGGGCAAGAACGCCGGCGCCATGGCGGAAGTTCTGCTTCCCCATTTTTCCCGTCTTGTCATTACCACCCCAGGAACCTTCAAGATAAGCGAGCCGGAAAAGGTATACGACATTTTCCGGGCCGCCCCCGGCGCCCCCC
>JAISND010000185.1 GCA_031276615.1 Treponema sp.
GCAGAGAGCGGCCATTTCCCCGGCCAATTCCCTGCACTTTCTGTCGTCGTCTCCGAAAATTTTTATTTCCCAGTGACGCTCACCCGGCGTCGTTTCGGGGAAAAACAAAAAGCCGCCGGCCATGTCAAAGGACCGTGCGAGTTCCCGAACCCTGTCCGCGTTTGTCCGCGCCGGATCAAATAAAATCAGCGCGGAGCCGCCTGAGGTTCCGGCTTCGGTCTGTACGTTCCTTATTCCCGTTTTCCCCGCAAGGGATTCGGAAAAAGCCGCAAGCAGGAGGTCTCCCTCTTCCGCGAGGAAGCCGCCCTCAAATTCGATTCTCGCATAGACGGAATATTCGGAGGCGGGCTTCCCCGCATCGGCGCCGCGCATGAAAAGAGCGGCTACGCCCAGCGCCGAAAAAAGGAGCCCCGCCGCAAGTATCTGCCTGTTCCTCCGCACGCAAAGGCGGATATCGGCGGCAAGAAAACGATGCGCATAACGGGAAACGCGGCGCACGAGGCGCGGCAGGGGGAGCTGCCCCCGCGCGGCCGCGCCTTCCCCCATGTCCCAGAGCAGAAGCGGCGGCAGCAGGGTCAGGCTCAGCGCAAGGGCGGCAAGGGTAACCGCGGCTATTGCCCGCGCGATAACGGCGCTCCCGCCGAAGTCCGTCAGCGCAAGGGGTAGCAGGGCGGCAAAGGTAGTCACCGATCCGGCGGTGAGGGGCCCCCGAAGTCCGGCCAGCGCGTTCCCCGCCTCGGCGTAATTACGGCAGCGGCGGAGTTCCTCCGCGCAGAGGATCGCCGCATCCACCGCCGCGCCCACCCCGACGGACAGGCCCGCGAGCACGGACCGATCCGGAGGAATTCCCCCGGCCGAAAGGAAAGCCGCCGAGACAAGACAGGCCGCGGGAACCGACAGGGAACAGATCAGGCCGGCTTTTTTTATTCGAATCCGCGCGCCGCGATTCATAAGAAAGACGGTCAATGAAACCATGAGGGATCCCTGGAGCGCGGCAAAAAGAACCGATGTAAAGGCTTCCGCTTCTTCGGCGCCCCTGTCGGAAAGAACGGTGAATTCCAGGGGCAGGGACAGGGCGTCCAACTCCCGCTTTATTTCACGCGAGAGTTTTCCGAGATCTGCCCCGGAAGTTCCCATCACGGAGACTACCGCCGCTTTTTTCCCGTTCAGGCGCGACAGCGTGTCAGGCGGCCTTTCCCGCTCATAAACCCCGGCAATCGCGGAAAGCGGCAACGCCCTGCCCCCGCCCACGGAAACAAGGACTTCGCCCAGCCCCGATGAATCGCCCGTTTCCGGCGCGTAACGTCCGTCAACGGTGAGAATGATCTCCCGTCCGTTATGTGCAATGTATCCGCCGGGGAAGAGGGCGTCATTCGTTTCCAGGGCGGCGGAAAGCGCTGAAGCGCCGATGCCGAGGGACGCGAGTTTATCCTGATCCGGGGCTACGATGATTTCCCTCAGGCCCGTACCGGAGATCAGTACCTCTCCGACACCCTCCAGCCCCTTGAGTCCCGGCTTGACAAAGCGTTCAAGCAAAAACGCGGCGTCCGATTCCTCCCCGGCGGGGCCGAAAGAAGCGTTCCTGCCGGCCGCCGCACCGCTGTCAGGCGCCGGCAAATCCTTCCACGATACCGCCGCCGACCAGACGGGAATTCTGGAATCGTCGGAACTGAAAATTTCCGGCCGCTGAACGGAGGCCGGAAGGGTTTCATACACCCCCTGGACAGCTTCGCGGACCGCTTCATATTGTCCCCGTTCCGGCCGGCTGAAAACGACAAGCACCCTTGAGCCGGAATTCTCACTTGAACTCCGAACCGTTCTTGCCCCGGGAATGGAAAAAAGCGCGTCCTCCAGGGGAATGGTTACGGTTCGTTCCATCTCTTCCGCGTCAACACCGTAATGCCTGACCCTGACGGAATAAGAAAGGCCGTTCCGTTTTAGTTCTCCCCCGGCGGCGAGGACGCAGACGGAAATGGCGCAGATACCCAGACCGGCGCAGAGGCTCGCCTTCTTCCTTTTAAGCAGGGCGTTCATCGCTTTTCCCTCCAGGCAAAGAAGCGGATAAACACCGGGGGCAGGGCAAAAAGGCTGAGCAGGGTTGAAGCGGCAAGTCCGCCGAGCATCGCCGCCGGCATGGATCTCCGGGAAGCGTCCTGGGGATTCAGGGCACGGGGCAGCAGGGCAAGGATCGTTGTAGCGCTGGTGACAAGAATCGGCCGCAGGCGTTCCGAGGCTCCGGCGTAAACCGCCTCCGCGGGCCTGAAACCGCGGCGTATCTTTTCATCGCTTGTCTCGAAGAGAAGGAGGCCGTTATTCACCACGAGACCGAAGAGGGCGGTAAGGCCCAAAACGGCGCCGGAATCGAGACGGGAACCGAAAAGAATCAGCGCGGGCCCGGCTCCGGCCAGCGAAAAGGGAATGCTCAACATGAGAACAAGGGGAAGGAGGAAAGATTCAAACTGGGCGCCCATGGCCATGTAGAGAAGAACCAGAACCAGAAAAAGATTTACAAAAAGGGAAATTCTGTAGCGGCTGAAGGCGGATTCGTTTTCCCGGCCAAGCCAGGGGAAGCGGGCGCAGAGCCGCCTCATCGTTTTTTCCGCTTTCCC
>JAISND010000003.1 GCA_031276615.1 Treponema sp.
CAAAAACTTTGACGAAAACTCGGAACAAAAGCCTGTACCCTGTTTTTTCCCGCCCGCGGCAGTATCATAATATGCGCTCGCCCTGAGTCTCCGCTGTATTGATTCAAAACCTAAACTAAAGTTATACTGGAAATATGGTTCCGCCAGCGGAGCCAAAATTATTGACGGGGAAAGGGGTGAAGGGCAGCGAGCTGTTACGCCTGGAGGGAATAAAGAAACGGTTTGGCGCGGTCGAGGTTCTGCGGGGGCTTGATCTTTCCGTTGACCGCGGCGAATTTATCACCCTCCTTGGCTCATCGGGCTGCGGCAAAACCACCACCCTCAGAATCATCGCCGGCCTTGAAAACGCCGATTCCGGCCGGGTGTTTATCGACGGGCAGGATGTCGGCGCGCTGGAGCCGAACAGGCGCGGCGTCAACATGGTGTTCCAGAATTACGCGCTCTTCCCCCACATGAACGTCGAACAGAACGTTGCCTACAGCCTCAGACTCAGGCGGCTGCCGAAACCGGAGATAAAAAAAACCGTACACGAAGCCCTTGCCCTGGTACAGCTTTCCGGCTACGAACGGCGGATGCCCAACGAACTTTCGGGCGGGCAGCGGCAGCGGGTTGCCGTGGCGCGGGCGGTTATCAACAGGCCGAAGGTGCTGCTCCTCGACGAACCTTTGGGCGCCCTCGATCTCCAGCTCCGCAGACAGATGCAGATCGAGCTGAAGCGCCTGCAGCAGCAGCTTGGCATTACGTTCATCTATATAACCCACGATCAGGAAGAGGCCCTTACCATGTCGGATCGAATCGCGGTAATGCGGAACGGCCTTTTTGAACAGATAGGCCGCGCCGCCGAAGTGTACAACCATCCGCGGACAAGTTTTGTCGCGAAATTCGTGGGCGGTGCGAATGTGCTGCGGGGCACGGTTGTTTCCCGGAAAGAGATCGACGGCGGAAAACAAAGGCTTGTTTTCGAGCATCCCGGCGGCCTGGCCGCGGCGGACTGCGGCCTTCAAAAAAACATCGCACCCGGGGAAACGATCCATGTCGCCGTGCGCGCGGAACATCTTCTGCTTCAGGCGGAGGAACAGGACGGCGGGGAGTTTTCTTCCGGCGGCGGCCCGGCGGCGGCCGGGTGGCTTTCCGCCGTCATCACGGGGAAAAGTTTTGCCGGTGGATTATTGCGCATAACGGCACGGCTTCGGGGCGCCGGTTCCGCCGCGGGCGATGAGATAAGCGCGAGCCGTTACGGAATAGACGCGCCCCTTGCCGTGGGCGGCGCGGTACGGGTAAGCTGGCTTCCCGAAAACGCGATTGTCGTGGACAGCCCGCTGGACGCGCAATGAAAAGGAAAAATCCGGGACGCCGGGGCCTGGCGGCCCTCGTTCCCATGTACTTCTTTACCCTTGCCTTTGTGCTTGGCCCCCTCGTCTACATGATCGCCCTGAGCTTTATGCTCCGCGACGGGGCATGGGGCGTCAGGGCGGCCTTCAGCCTGCGGAACTACGCGCGGATTCTGGAACCGGTTTACCTTGAAACCTTCAGGCAGTCGATCAGACTGGCTCTTCTCAGTACCTCCGTGGTGGTTCTTGTCGGCTATCCCTTCGGCTACTTTATGGCCCGCTTCAGTCCCCGCTGGCGCGGCATCGTCATGGTGCTGCTGATCATTCCCTTCTGGACCAGCGCGCTTATGAGGCTTTACGGCTGGATAATCGTATTCAGGGCAAACGGCGTTCTTGACGCGATTCTGATGAAATTGCGCATAACGGATGAACCTCTCAGGCTGCTCTACACCTACCCGGCCGTGGTATCGGGCATGGTCTATGCCCTTGTCCCCTTCATGATCTACTCGGTCTACGCCAGCGCGGAAAAGCTTGACCGGGAACTGGTGGAGGCGGCCCGGGTTCTGGGGGCAGGCAGGGTTCAGGCCTTTCTTTCGGTAAGTTTGCCCCTTACCATGCCCGGCCTCTTTTCCGGCGTTATCCTGACATTCATCCCTTCCATGGGGCTTTACTTCATTGCCGATATTTTGGGCGGCAACAAGGTGATCCTTGTGGGGAACCTGATTCAGGAACAGCTGATGAAGATTCACGACTGGCCCTTTGCCGCGGCCTTGAGCGTGGTACTGATGATCCTGACCGGCCTCTTCCTCTACATCTACCGCATTATCGCCCATTCCGGCGAGCTTGAGGGTTTGATATGAAAAAAAACGTGCTGTCCGCGGGAACGCCGCGCGCGGGACGCTTCCGCCTTTTTCCGTTTTATATCGGCTTTATCCTCGTGGTCATGTACATACCCATACTGCTGGTCATCATCTATTCCTTTAACCAAAGCAGGCTGAGTTCGGTATGGAGCGGCTTTACCCTTTCCTGGTACGCGGAGCTTTTTCGGGATCGTTCCATGTTCGAAGCCCTCCGGAACAGCCTTGTCCTGGGGCTGCTCTCAAGTTTCGCGGCGGCCTTTATCGGCGTCCTTGGCGCTTCCGGCATGGCCCGCGCAAGGCCGCCGGGCGGAACGGTCATGGAGTTCCTCTCGATACTCCCAATCATGACGCCGGAGATCATTTTGGGCATGACCTTCCTTGCCTTCTTTTCGCTTCTTGCCCTTCCCTTCGGCATGCTTACCCTGGTCATAGCGCATACCGCCTACTGCGTTCCCTACGTGTACCTTCTGGTAAAGGCCCGCCTTGCGGGGCTGGATAAAAGCTACGTGGAGGCCGCGCGGATTCTGGGCGCTTCCGACATGCGCGCCTTTTACGACATTACCCTGCCCCTGATGCTTCCCGCGGTTGTTTCCGGCATGCTCATCTCCTTTGCCATGAGTTTTGACGACGTGATCATCAGCGTGTTTGTTACCGGCGTTCACACCAACACCCTCCCGATTAAAATCTATTCCCAGATAAAAACCGGCGTTACTCCCAAAACCAACGCCCTCTGCACCCTGCTTTTCGCGCTTACCCTTATACTCTGCCTTGTGTCCGCGGCCCTTGCCCGTCCCCGTTCAAACCGGTAGAATGGGGAGAAAGGAGCTTTGAAATGAAGAAATCCCATTGTCTATTTATGCTGGCGGTTCTCCTGCTCTTCCCCTTCGGCGCGGCAAGCGCGGGGGGATCGGGGCAGAAGGGGCCGAAAAAGGAACTGACCATCTACACCTGGGATGAAATGTTTCCGCAGGAAATTCTCGACGGCTTTGAAAAGGAAACCGGCATAAAGATAAATTATGTCAATTTCGATTTCAATGAAACCATGCTGTCCAAACTCATGGCGGCCGGCGGCGGCGATTATGACCTTGTCATCGGCGACGATTACATCGTTGAAACCGTCATTGCCGAAGGTCTGGCGCAGAAACTCGACAAGAGCCGGCTGCCCAATTACCGGAACATCAACCCCGTTTACCGGAAACAGTTTTACGATCCCTCCGATGAATACACGGTTCCCTACGGCGCCGGAGTGCAGACCATTGTCTACGATCCCCGGAAGGTAAAGATCAACATCACCGGATACGCCGATCTCTGGGACAGCTCCCTTGCCGGCAGCGTGGGGATTATCGAAAACTACCGGGTCATTAACGGCATGGCCCTCAAGGTGCTCGGCCAGAGTTACAATACCGAAGACCTTGACGCGATCCGCCGGGCCGGGGAACGCCTGACAAGTCTTGCGCCTAACATCCGCCTTATCAGGGACGATCATCTTGAGGATGAACTCCTCTCCGGGGAAATTTCGGCGGCGGTTATGTACACCTCCCAGGTAACCCTGGCGCTGCTGGCCGACCCGGAGCTGAAAGTGGTGTTCCCCAAAGAGGGGATCGGTTTCGGCATCATGCCCGCGTTCATTCCCGCCAAGGCGCCGAATCCGGACGCGGCCTACGCCTTCCTCGACTATATCCTCGACGCGGAGCGCGGCGCCAGGTGCTTTGAATTCCTCGGCTATTACAGCACCTATTCGGCGTCGGATCCCCTGATCGATCCGGAAATGAAGGAATTCCTTACCCTGCCCGAAGGTTTCAACATCAACATGGAAATGATTCAAAACATCAGCGCCGGGGCGGACGAAGCCCATTCCCTGATCTGGACCGGCTTCAAATCCGCCGCGGGGCAGTAAGGGGCGGACAGGAATCGTCCGCGCAGAACCCGGCGGCCGGCCTTCTTCGCGGCAACGGCTTCTGCCGGGCCTCCCGCTTTGCCTGACAGGGCCAAATTCGGCTGAAGGGTGAATCCGGAGAGGCTGTTTCAAAACCTGGAGTTTTGGAACAGCCTCTGGTTACAATACAATGCGATCTATTGCATCTATCAGTTTTGTTTCCAGTTCATAATTTATTATCTTAACTCCCTTTTTCCCGTCGGCTCCAAGGTCGTGTCCCAATTTATCGGTAATAATAAAAACATTGGGGATATGTAAGGATTCCAGTTTGTTATGCAAAATCTCCGAATTTGAAAAGGGAATTATATTGTCATCCTTATCATGAATAATTATTGCGGGGACAGGCGAACTGTTTTCATTAATCCGATAGACA
>JAISND010000045.1 GCA_031276615.1 Treponema sp.
AATCTTGAAGATGTAAATATTGCCATTACCAGTTCGGGGGATTCCTACAATATAAACCAGAGGCTTATCAAGGCAATAACCGAACACGATCCGCAAAAGGCTTACTATGTTATGCAGCAGTACTTTAAATTTGTCAAGGAAAACAAATTTCTAAAGAAACCGAAAATTGGCCGCGGGGAAAAGCATCGCGGAAAATAGCCACCGTCAGGGGGCCGGTCGTGGAGCGAATGAGCCTCCGCGGAGCAGGTTTCGGGGTATTAGATCCCACTGCGAACAAACCGGTTGTCCCGGCCGGCCCGAAAACAGCGGCGGGGAAACCGGCCGTACATTTCCCACATTGACATTATGCCAATAACAGGTAAGAATAGAATCTTATTCCCTTGTAAAATACGGAATTGGAGGAGAAAATGAAAAAACTGATACTAAGCGCCCTGGCTCTTGTTCTGGGCAGCGTCCTGGTTTTCGCGGGGGGCGCGAAACAGGACGGCGCGGCATCATCCGCGGAAAAGCCAAATTACCGCATCGGCATTGTGACCAGTACGGTTTCCCAGGCAGAGGATAACTTCCGGGGCGCCGAGGAACTCATCAAACGCTACGGCAGGGTTGCCGACGGCGGCATCATCCAGCATGTTACCTATCCGGATCAGTTTATGACCCAGCAGGAAACGACCATCACCCAGATAACCACGCTGGCTATGGACCCGCTGATAAAGGCCATTGTAATAAACGAAGCCGTCCCCGGCACGGCCGAAGCCTTTAAGCGCATCAAGGAAAGCCGCCCCGACATCATGCTCTTTGCCGGGGAATCCCACGAGGACCCCCTGGTAATCCAGCAGTCCGCCAGCATGGTCATCAGCGCCGACTTCATCAGCCGGGGCTATACCATCATCTGGGCGGCCAAACAGCTGGGGGCCAAGACCTTTGTACATATCAGCTTTCCCCGGCACATGGGCTATGAATCCCTGGGAACCCGCCGGCAGATCTTTGAAGCCGCCTGCAACGACATGGGGCTTAAGTTTGTGTTTTTGAGCGCCCCCGACCCCACCTCCGACGTAGGGGTGGCCGGCGCCCAGCAGTACATTATGGAGCAGACTCCCCAGTGGGTGGCCCAGTACGGCAAGGACGCGGTGTTCTTCTGCACCAACAACGCCCACACCGAACCCCTGCTCAGGCAGCTTTTGGCCTACGGCGGCCAGTTTGTCGAGGCTGACCTTCCAAGCCCCCTCATGGGATACCCCGGCGCCCTGGGGCTGGACCTTTCGGCGGAAGCGGGAAATTTCCCCGCCATCCTCAAAAAGGTTGAAGAGGCGGTCCTCGCCAAAGGCGGCTCCGGCCGTTTCGGCACCTGGGCCTATTCCTACGGCTTCAGCGCTTCCGCGGGGCTTGGGGAATTTGCCAAACGTATCCTGGACGGCAAGGCCAGGCTGGACAGTACCGCGGACCTTTACAGCGCCCTGGGAGAATTCACCCCCGGCGCCAAATGGAGCGGCGGTTTCTATGTGGATCAGGCAACGGGCGTCCGGGCAAAGAATCAGCTTTTGGTCTATATGGATACCTACATTTTCGGCAAGGGCTATCTTCCCTCGACCCAGCAGACGGTACCGGAAAAGTATTACCAGATTAAGTTCCAGAAGTAAGCCGGAAAGCAATCTGGAAAAGCAGGTTGAAGAATCGAGTTGAACGAAAACAAGCCGGTTCACCGGATGTATCCGAAAACAAAAGTTTTGGAACCGGCTTATTATTTTATTTTTTGGAGGAAGGAAATGAAAAAGTTACTGACAGCCGTTCTGGTTTTAATCCTGGGCGGCGCGGCGGCCTTCGCCGGCGGCGGAGGGCAGCAAAGCGGAGGCTCGTCCCAGGCGGCCCAGCCGGCGTATCACATCGGCATTATGACCGGCACGGTTTCGCAGTCGGACGATGATCTCAGGGGAGCGGAAGAACTGATTAGGCGTTACGGCGCGGTAGCCAACGGCGGCATCATTCAGCATGTTACCTTCCCGGACAACTTCATGGCCCAGCAGGAAACCATGATCACCCAGCTTACCACCCTGGCCGACGATCCCCTGATGAAGGCGATTGTCATGAACCAGGCCGTGCCCGGCTGCGCGGAAGCCTTCCGCCGGATCAAGGAAAAACGGCCGGACATCCTGCTCTTCGCGGGACAGCCCCAGGAGGACCCCCTGATTATCCAGAAGGTGGCCGACCTTGCGATTAACGCCGACTTCATCAGCCGGGGCTATACCATTCCCTGGGAGGCCAAACAGCTCGGCTGCGACACCTTCGTGCATATCTCCTTCCCCCGGCACATGAGTTCCCAGACCCTGGGACTCCGCCGCCAGATCTTCGAGGAAGCCTGTAAAGACCTCGGCCTGAAATTCGTGTTTGTCACCGCTCCCGACCCCACCTCCGACGTGGGCATCGCCGGGGCGCAGCAGTTCATCCTTGAGCAGACCCCCCAGTGGGTGGCCCAGTACGGCCAGAAGGCCGCCTTCTTCGTCACCAACGATGCCCACTGCGAACCCCTGCTGCGGCAGCTTATCCGGGAGGGCGGCTACTTCCCGGAAGATTCGCTCCCCTCGCCCATCAAGGGTTACCCCGGCGCGCTGGGCATCGACCTGACCGCCGAAAAGGGAAATTTCCCGGCCATCCTCAAAAAGGTTGAACAGGCGGTTGTGGATCAGGGCGGTTCCGGCCGTTTCGGTACCTGGGCCTATTCCTTCGGCTATTCCTGCAGCGTGGGCCTCGGCGAATACGCCAAGGCCATCCTCGACGGCAAGGCCAAGATTGACAGCCGGGACGATCTTTTCGCGGCCCTGGGCGCCTCCACGCCCGGCGCTTCCTGGAAGGGAATCTACTACCAGGACGCCGCCACCGGCGTGCGCGCCAGGAATCAGATTCTGGTTTACATGGATACCTACATCATGGGTAAAGGTTACATGCACGCCACCGATGTGACGATTCCCGAGAAATATTTCAACATCAAGTTTCAGAAACCCAACTGATGAAAAGTTTGGCGGCTGCCCAACGGCAGCCGCCCTTATTTTGAAGGAAATGAGATGGCACAGGATGTCCCCCTCTTAAAACTTGAAGGCGTTACCAAGGACTTCTACGGCACCACCGTTCTTTCGGGAATCAGTTTTTCCCTGAACCGGGGGGAGATTCTCGGCCTTGTCGGGGAGAACGGCGCGGGCAAGACCACCATGATGCGCATACTTTTTGGCATGTCCGACATTATTGAAACCGGCGGCTACGGCGGCTCCATTTACGTTGAAGGCAGGCCGGTTTCTTTCAGGAGTCCCTTTGAAGCGCTGGACGCGGGCATCGGCATGGTTCACCAGGAATTTTCGCTCATACCCGGTTTTACCGCCTGCGAGAACATCATGCTGAACCGGGAACCCGCCGCCTACAATCTCTCGGTGGAGCTTTTCGGGGAGCGGCTTGCCACGCTCAAACGGGGCGAGATGCGGGAACGCGCGGCGCAGGCCCTTTCAAAGCTGGGGGTGAACATCTCGCCGGAAACGGTGGTTTCGGAAATGCCCGTGGCCCACAAACAGTTTACCGAAATTGCCAGGGAGATAAGCCGGAATCAGGTAAAGCTGCTTGTTCTGGACGAGCCGACCGCGGTGCTTACCGAGGGCGAGGCGGATATCCTCCTTGACAGTCTCAAACGGCTTGCGGCCGAGGGAATCGCCATCATCTTTATTTCTCACCGGCTTCACGAAATCATCGAGATCGCCAGCCGGGTACTGGTACTCCGGGACGGGCATCTCATAAGGGACATCGAAAATTCCGGGCTTTCCGTCAAGGATATTACTACCTGGATGGTGGGACGCGAGGTTGACGCGTCGGAACGTACGGAAAAGCGCGAGCTTGGCGGCGAAGCCTTCAGGGTTGAGAACCTCTGGGTTGACATGCCGGGTGAGACCGTGCGGGACGTTTCCTTCTCGATTAAAAAAGGCGAAATCTTCGGCATAGGCGGCCTTGCGGGGCAGGGCAAGCTGGGGATACCCAATGGCATTGTCGGCCTTTACGCGGCCGGCGGCAGGGCATGGATAGACGGCGGGATTCTTCCCCTGGGCGATCCGAGGAAGGTACTCGACGCGGGGGCGGCCTTTGTATCGGAGGACCGCCGCGGCGTGGGACTCCTTCTTGACGAAAGCCTTGAGTGGAACATTGCCTTCGGCGCCATGCAGACCAGGGGACAGTACCTGAAAAAATTCTTCGGCGGGCTGTTCAGCCTGCGGGACGAAAAGGCCATGCGCGCCCTTGCCGAGGAGTACATCAAAAAACTGGAAATCAAATGTACCGGTTCACAGCAGCCCGCGAAGGAACTGTCCGGCGGGAATCAGCAGAAGATATGCCTTTCAAAGGCCTTTGCCCTGGATCCCAAACTTCTCTTTGTTTCCGAACCCACCAGGGGCATCGACGTAGGGGCAAAGAAGATCGTCCTCGACACGCTACGTTTTTACAACCGCCGGAGGGGAACCACGATTGTTATGGTTTCCAGCGAACTTGAGGAACTCCGTTCCATTTGCGATCGCATCGCCATTGTGGACGAGGGAAAGATCGCCGGTATCCTTCCGCCTGATTCACCGGCCGCCGAATTCGGACTTTTGATGTCGGGAGAAAAAATAGCATGAGCGACGGTGAAAAAATATTGGACGGCGGCTCCTTCGGCAGCAGGATCAGGGAGTTCGTAACCGACTTCGGCTGGCCGCGGCTCATCATTTTCTTTTTTGTGGTAGTCCTCTTTATCGCGGCGCCCTTTGTGGGCGTCAAGGCCGACAGTTCCCTCAAGGACGTGCTGGTACGCTTCGGGCAGAACGGCGTCATGGTTCTGGCTATGGTGCCCATGATGCAGTCCGGTTCCGGGCTTAACTTCGGCCTGCCCGTGGGTATCATCGCCGGGCTTCTGGGTTCCACCCTTTCCATGCAGTGCGCGTTTACCGGTTTTGCCGGCTTCTTCATGGCGATTGTTTTCAGCCTGCCCTTCGCCCTGGTGTTCGGCTGGCTCTACGGACTCCTGCTCAACAAGGTCAAGGGCGAGGAAATGACTATCGCCATGTACGTCGGTTTTTCGATTGTCACCTTTATGGCGATCATGTGGCTTATACTTCCCTATACGAACCCCACCATGGTCTGGGGCTATACGGGGAAAGGTCTCCGGACGACCATTACCCTTGACGGTTACTGGTCGCGGATTCTCAACAACTTTCTTGTGGTAAAGATAGGCCCCTTCTTTGAATTCCCCACCGGGGCAATTCTTTTCTTCGTCCTCATGGCTTTAATCATGTGGCTTTTTATGCGCAGCCGTACCGGCACGGCCCTTACCGCGGTCGGTTCCAACCCCGGCTTTGCGCGCGCCGGCGGCGTTTCGGTTAACAGGTGCCGTATCATCGGGGTTGTCGTTTCCTCGATTTACGGCGCCATCGGGATTCTTACCTACCAGCAGGGTTTTGGTTTTATCCAGCTTTACCAGGCCCCCCTTTACATGGCCTTCCCCGCGGTGGCGGCGGTGCTTTTGGGCGGCGCGTCGGTGAACAAGGCAAGCATACTCAACGTGGTGGTGGGAACCTTCCTCTTCCAGAGCATACTCACCATGACTCCTTCGGTTATCAACAACATTATCCAGACCGACATGTCCGAGGTCATCCGCATCCTCATTTCCAACGGAATGATCATTTATGCCTTAACCCGAAGAACGAAGGTGGCCAAATGAAACTAAACCCAGGGAAAATAGCAAGTCCCGGCTTTCTTGCGGATAACGCGGTTGTGATGATCTTCGTGATCATAACCGTGGCGGCAATTCCCGTTTCCGGGCTTCCCCTGACTTCGATTGTACAGGAGATACTTACCCGTATCGGACGGAACAGCTTTTTGGTGTTCAGCCTGCTCCTTCCCATTATGGCGGGAATGGGGATTAATTTCGGCATGGTGTTAGGCGCCATGGCCGGACAGATCGGGCTTATTTTTACGGTGGACTGGAATGTCGTCGGGGTTCCGGGCCTGATCTTCGCGAGCCTTGTTGCCATTCCCATCGCCGCCGGCCTGGGCTGGCTTGCCGGGCAGATCCTCAACCGCGCACGGGGCCGCGAGATGGTTACCGGCTATGTGCTGGGCTTTTTCATGGACGGCTTTTACCAGTTTATCGTTCTCTACCTCATGGGCCAGCCAACCGTCTGGACCGCCGGTTTCCTGCGCCAGTGGACAGCCCTCATTCCCATTCATTCTCCTACGATCATTCTTTCCCGGGGTTACGGCATCAGAAACACGGTGTCCCTGGACGCGGTGCGCCAGTCCCTGGACCGCTTTATCCCCCTGCGGATAGGATCCGTCAACATACCCCTGATGAACTACCTGGTCATCGGCGCGCTCTGCCTCTTTATCATCTGGTTCAGAAAAACCAAGCTCGGGCAGGACATGCGCGCGGTGGGGCAGAACCAGGCCGTAGCCCACGCCGCGGGCATCCCCGTTGACCGTACCCGTACCCTGGCCATTGTCATCTCCACGATTCTGGCAAGCCTTGGGCAGATCGTTTTCCTTCAGAACATGGGAAACATCGCCACCTACAACGCGCACCAGCAGACCGGCTTCTTCGCCGCCGCCGCAATTCTCGTGGGCGGCGCCTCCGTTTCAAAGGCCAGCATTCCCAATGTGTTTATCGGAACCATGCTGCTCCACCTGATGTACATTGTCGTGCCCAGGGCAGGCACAAACCTTTTCGGCGACGCCCAGATCGGCGAGTATTTCCGCGACGCCTTCAGTTACGCCATCATCGCCCTTGCCCTGGTTATCCACGCCTGGCGCAAGCGCGCCCACGCCGAAGCCGCCCGTTCAGGCCTTCGGGGCGGCACGGCCGGCGATACGCGGGAGGAAAACGGTGAGTAAGATAACGATTAAACAGCGCCGTCTTGTCGTCCGTTCCGCCCTTGTTCTGGTCTGGATTTGCCTCGGGGCCCTGCTTTTTGTCCTGAACCGGGGTCACTCGCTTCTTGTGGACAACCACGATGTAGAAGCCCTGAATCTCCGCGCCCCCGACATGATAAAGATCACCATTGACCGAATCAAACCGGTTGAATTTTTCAGGCGCGATCGCGACATCTTCGGAGTCGGCGGCGGCCGCCACCGTGTCCGCGTGGAATTCAGCGACGGCGCTCCGGCTTTCGAAAAGACCTTCAGCCTGCCCCTTATGCCGGATATGTTTCTGCTTTCAATTCCCAAAATGATAAACGGCGTGGAACCCTTTTACGAAGTTTTTCGCACGGAGCCGGAAATCCCGCGGGAGGACGAACAAACGCAGCCCTGACAGGGGCTGTATTTCAGAAGGTTGGCACAGTCCCGGCGCACGGCAACTGCCGCTGTTTGCCAAACCGGCCGGGGGCCTTCAGGCCGCCGGGCGCGCCGCAGCCACGAGCAACCGCAGCCCTGACAGGGGCTGTGTTTCAGATGGTTGGCACAGTCCCGGCGCACGGCAACTGCCGCTGTTTGCCGAACCGGCCGGGGGCCTTCAGGCCGCCGGGCGCGCCGCAGCCACGAGCAACCGCAGCCCTGACA
>JAISND010000067.1 GCA_031276615.1 Treponema sp.
CCTCAAGGAATACGGGGAATGGTGCAGCGACATATCATTCAATGTCGCCGATGTTGACGGGATTATTGAAAAGCATAGATGCGGCAAATCGGAGAAAATGTGAACGGCCTTGCGGAGTCTTCGGAAACAGGCCGCGGCGGATTACAGGAAGTGTCAGCGGATATTCAGGAGATTGTCCGCGAATCCGCGGGGCTTCTGGAGATAAATGCCGTTATGGAAAACATCGCGAGCCAGACCAATCTGCTTTCCATGAACGCGCATGAGTGAGATGGCCGCCGGTGCGGAACAGATCGGCAGCGCGGTAAACCACGCTACCGATACCAGCATAAACAAGTGGAATGACGGCCTGTTAATTGAGCCTGTCCCAAAACTGATTGACTGTACGCTGACGCGCACGGTTTTGGGCCAGGTTATTGATATTGTAAAAAACACCTCCGCGGGCTATCATGCTTCAGGTATGGGAAAGAAAAAAGAATCCGGCCCGAAAGTTTCGTCCTCCGCTTCTCCGGAGGATGGCGGTATTTTACATCCGGAAAAAACAGCGGGCGAGGACGAAAGGGACATCAGCCTTCGTCCCCGGCGGCTTGCGGAATTTTTGGGGCAGAAAACCATGAAGGAGAATCTTGCCGTTTTCATTTCGGCCGCGAAGGAACGGAACGAAAGCCTGGATCACCTTTTTCTGATAGGGCCGCCGGGGCTGGGAAAAACCACCCTTGCCCAGGTTGTCGCCAACGAGATGGAAACCGAATTTATCCAGACCTCCGCGCCCGCCCTTGACAAGCCCAAGGATCTGGCGGGGCTTCTCACCGGGCTCAAAAAGGGCAATGTGTTTTTTATAGACGAAATTCACCGGCTTAAACCCGCCATTGAGGAACTGCTCTACATCGCCATGGAGGATTACGAACTCGACTGGGTGGTGGGGCAGGGCCCCATGGCGCGGACCCTGCGGATTCCCGTTCAGCCCTTTACCCTGGTGGGGGCCACCACCAAGGCGGGCATTGTCTCAAGCCCCCTTATCAGCCGCTTCGGCATTACCTGCCGTTTTTCTTTTTACGGGCAGGAGGATATGGAGGCCATAGTCCGGCGCTCCGCGGGCATACTCGACACGGAAATCGAGGCGGAGGCCGCGTCCCTCCTGGCGCGTTCCTCCCGCGGCACCCCGCGGGTGGTAAACCGCCTGCTCAGGCGCATGAGGGATTTTGCCCAGTACGCGGGCCGGAATACCATCAGCCTTGCCGTGGTAAGGGACGGCCTTGAACGGCTTGAAATTGACGGCCTGGGCCTGGAACGGCAGGACAGGGAGATTCTCAGAATCATCATCGAGCGCTATGACGGCGGCCCCGTGGGCGCGGAAACCCTGGCCATCTCAATAGGCGAATCCGTCGAAACCCTTGAGGATTACTACGAACCCTACATGATACAGGCCGGCCTTATCCAGCGTACCCCCAGGGGCAGAATGGTAACCGGTTTTGCATGTGAGCATCTCAATCTCGCGAAAAAAGGCGGGAGCGGCCCCGATCAGGGGGGCCTGCTTTTTTAGCGTCCCGAAGGCCCATGAAAACAGGCGATTTTTCTTTTGAGCTTCCCCCGGAACTCATCGCCCAGTATCCGGAAGAAAAGCGCGGCATGAGCCGGCTCCTGGTGCTTGACCGGCTGACAGGCGGCCGCACCCACCGCAGGGTCTCGGAGCTGCCCGAAATTCTCAAAGCCGGGGATCTTCTGGTTTTTAACAATTCCCGTGTCCGCAAAGCGCGGCTCTACGGCTTTTCCGCGCGGACCGGCGTGAAGCGTGAATTTCTCCTGCTGGACAGGCCTGACGCCGCCCGCTCCCAAGGCTGCCTCTGGAAAGTCATGGCGCGGCGCGGCGGCGGGCCGGGCAGCCGCTACGTTTTCAGGGACGAAGGGGGCGCCGGGGTCGCTTCCGCCGAAATAACCGGAACGGAAGGTGAGTTTCGTTTCCTCCGTTTTGACCGGCCCGTCGACGACGCCTGGCTTGACCGTTACGGTCATATTCCCCTGCCGCCCTATATCAGGCGGGAAGACACCCCCGCCGACAGCGAGCGTTACCAGACGGTGTACGCCGAAGTCACCGGCTCGGCCGCGGCTCCCACCGCGGGCCTTCATTTTACGGGGGAACTTCTGGAGCGCCTCGCGGCCGCCGGGGTGGAAAGCGCCTTTATCACCCTCCATGTGGGCCTGGGAACCTTTCTTCCGGTACGGACCGAAAACATCGAGGATCACAAAATGCACGAGGAAATTTTCAGCATCAGCGAAGAAGCCGCGGCGAAAATCGAAAGGGCGAAAGCCCTCGGCCGCAGGGTAATCGCGGCGGGAACCACCAGCGTCCGCGCCCTGGAAAGCGCGTGGGACGCCGCCGGGAAATTTCTGAGGCGGGGGGAGGGGGCCACGTCGATTTTTATTTACCCCGGCCGCGGCTTTGCCGTCACGGACGGCCTGTTCACCAATTTTCACACCCCCCGCTCAACGCTGCTCATGCTTGTGTCGGCCTTCGCCGAAGCGGGGGCGCCTTTTCCCGGGGCGGACAACGCGGCCGCGGCAGAGCGCGCCGCCCGTTCCGGCAGGGAAACGATCCTCGAAACCTACGCCGAAGCGGTGAGCCTGGGCTACCGTTTCTTCAGCTACGGGGACGCGATGCTGATACTGTGAAAAAGAGCCGCCCGCAAAACAGCCGGTTTTGGAACAGGGCCGGTGTTGAGGCAATGCGGTACTTGACCATGTAGCGCCTGATATGTTTAACTCAGGCCAGGCCGCTTGACGGTGTCTGCCCAACGGGATACAGTCCGGTCCAGGGCATTACCCTTATGATGAGGAGGCGTTATGCCGGTCTTATTGGGCTGCGCGGCTTCGGATATTACTCCCCAAAAGCCTGTACCTCTCAGCGGATTCGGCTTTCGCCATGGTAACTTTGATTCGGTGTATGGCCCCCTGTTTCTTAAGTGTTTCGTCTTCCGTTATGCCGAGAAGGATTTGGTTGTTTTTTCCGCCGATATTCTGTGCTGGGGAAGGGATTCAACGGATCACATTAAAAAACTTCTTGAAAAGGAATATCCCCGCAGGGCGGATTTTCTTTTTCTGGCCACCCATACCCATTGCGGGCCGTCGATGACCAGGCTTTTTTTTGCCGGCATTGGTGATGGGGATGATGAATACATAGCCTGGGCTGCGGAAAAAACGGTTAAAACGGCGCTTGAAGCGGCGGAATGTTTCAGGCCGGTAAAGGCTTCGGTTCATTCCGGAAAAACCGCCATCGGAATTAATCGGCGGCTCAAGACCGGAAAAGTCGTTTCCATGGCGCCTAACCCCGAAGGGCCCAGGGACGATGAAATAAAACTTGTCGAATTTACGGCCTGTGAAAACGATGCCCTGTTTAAAACGGGAGATCCCGTCGCGGTTTGGGCCTGCGTGAGCTGTCATCCTACGGCTACCGCTGAAAAAAGGGTAGACAGGGAATTCTTTGCCCGCGGTCTTGATTACTACCTGGATTCCCGCGCACCCCGCGCGACGGGCGCCCTCCTGGAGGGCTGCTGCGGAGACGTAAGGCCGGCAATGATTCGGGACGGCGCTTTCTTCCGGGGGACACTGGACAGGGAAAGTGATGAGCTTGCCCGGCGCTTTTCCGGAGAATTATCGGCGGCAAAAAACAGTCCCGGTATTTCCCTAAACCTGAATGAAAGCGCATGCTTTTCAACACACCTTGCGGAGCTTCCCTATAATCCCGATTTTCCGCACAGGGACAGGCTTGCCCTTCTGCGGAAAAGCGCCGGGGATTTGCAGTCAGAGGATGTTATGGTTCTGTCAGGCGGAGACGAGAAGATAAACTGGGCAAAACATTTTCGGGATACTCCCGTTCCCGCGGCAATGCCTCTTGAAATTTTTTCATTTAACCTGGCCAAAGAGTTTGGCTTTATCTTCTTTTCAGCCGAAGTGGTCTGCGAATATTCGCTTTATTGCAGGAAAGAAAGCGGCGGCAGGATATGGGCGGGGGCTTATGCCGGGGGCATGACAACTTATATACCCACGTCCGTTCAGCTTGAGGAGGGGGGATATGAATCTTATGAATGTATGTTCGCCTTCCTGCAGCCCGCGCCCTTTGCGGGCGCGGTCGAGAATATCCTCAAGGAAAAAATAAAATCTCTTGTGAAGGCCTGACCGGCTCAAATCTTGTATCCCCGCCGTGGAGCTTCACGCTGTTTCAGGCAGAACACCGGCAGTTTGGCGCGCCGAAGCGCTGCCGGGGTCCGCTATTTTTTTATATCGTAAAAATGCCAGTGTACACCAGCAGGAGTCTTGGGATCATCCTTTAAAAGCTCCCGGTAATTGGCGGAGACTTTTTTAAACGCATTGGCGTATTGTTCAATGATAACGGGTTTATAATGTTTGAACCAGGGAATTGTGTATACCCTGTCTCCAATGCCATTGCTTACCGGCAGGTTTTTATCAAGCTCCCTGACATCGCGGGCCGTATTGGCGATACGCGTCGGTTTTCCCTGGCGGTAGATGTCGACGGTTTGAAACAGCGGGTGGGAGTGAAGGGCGGCGTTGCAGCCGGGCTCGGTTTTTACGCCTTCCGCGCTGACAGCCTGGCAGAAACGCGTAATGGAAAGACCCTCCAACTCCTCCGGCCTGTAAAGGCCGTGCGGGGCGTACCAGCCTGCCATGTTACTGCCTTCGGCCTCGCTCACCCGGTGGGCGCGTATTCCCGGTACGCCTTCGAGCAGGTCCCAGAAACAGTTCATGGCTTTACGGATTTCGGCGGTGCGCTGATCGTTGTATTTTAATTGTACCCTGCCGACCGCGGCGCTTAACTGGTGCATTCTGCCCTTTATGCCGCCCATAGGCAGGCCGGCATAGGGTTTAAGCGACTCGGTCTTTATACTGTCATCGTACATATTGTAATGTCCGAACGCGATCGCCCGTTCATAATACTCAAGGCTGTCGGTAACAAGAATCCCGCCCTCGCCTGTCGGAAAGGATTTTCCGCTCATCAGCGACATGGCGGAAACATCGCCGAAGGTTCCCAGTTTTTTCCCCCTGTACAATCCACCCTGGGCGTGGGATACGTCCTCAATGACTTTAAGATTGTGGTTTTTCGCAATTGCCATGATAGCATCCATGTCCGCGGGATGCCCGATGTAATGCACCACCATGATAGCCTTGGTGTTTTTGGAGATGCGCTTTTCAATATCCCCGGGGTCAATGCAAAGGGTATCAGGATCTATATCCGCAAAAATTGCCGTGGCGCCAAGGGAATAAGCCGGCAGTATCGAAGCCCAATAGGTAACGCTCTGGCAGATTATTTCATCCCCGGCGCCTATACCGCAGGCAAACATGGCCGCAAGAAGGGCTGAAGTTCCATTGTTAAAAGCCAAAGCGTATTTTGTCCCCTGCCAGGCCGCGTACTCTTTTTCGAATTGGGATGTAATATTTGTTCCTGACATGGTTCCCGCGCGGAGTACTTCCAATACCGCGTCTTCATCTTCTTTGGTAATTATCGGCCAGCGGAAGAATTCTTCCGCTTCCCTGTCACTTACGGTTACTGCTTTCTGTCCTCCAAAAAACGCAAGTTCACCAGACATACTGATACTCCTGTAAAATTTGTTAAATTGAGAATACATTATAAACATGAAAAGAGAAATTGCCAATATAATCAGACACTCACCCTGCTTCCCGACAAAAGCAACCCTAACATGCGCGTCTGCTCCATATAATATTTTCAGGCATGTTCATATAATGGGAATATGAAAGTAATCGAACAATATATAAAGGCAA
>JAISND010000068.1 GCA_031276615.1 Treponema sp.
CGATCTTGATGTTAAGATCCCTGACCCGGTCTTCGGTAAAGGTTTTCTGGAGGGCGGTAAGGACTCTGGCCCGGTGCTGGGCTTCCTGCTGGCGGATAAATTTTTGTTCCCGCTCGATACGGGTCAGCCGGTCCATATCGGCCATGCCGGTAAAGTCGTTGAGAATGATTCCCGCCTGATCGGTGATGACGATGTTTTCGTCAAGGAGCCCTTCGACGGCGAATTTGAGTGTCTTCTGGATGCCTTCGATCTTTTTGCGGTTCGTCGTAATGTCGCTGCCCGGTTTGGGGGTGATGATCACGCTGGCGGTCACGGGGTTTTGGTCGGAACGAAAGAGTTCCCGTTCCGGGCTTACGATGGTCACATTGGCGTCGTCAACCTCGTCATTGGCCTTGATGTGATCGGTTACCATCTGGGTAATGGCGCGCCGGAGATTTACGTTCCGCTCAAAGTCGGTGATGGTCCAGCGTTCCCGGTCGAAGATGGCCCAGGGGTCCATTCCCGAAGGAACCAGATCCTCCCTGATCAGGATGCTCCTCATGCGGCGGGCGGTTCTCTCGTCGGGCACCTGCACAACGCCGGCGGAATTTACGGCGGCCCTGACACCTTCCTGATTGATCCTGAGCAGGATCCGGTCAAGGGCGGCTTCGTCCCTTACGGGCGCGTCAAAGACCGGCGCCATTGTCGGCGCCGAGGAAACCTTTGTCAGGGCAATTATTCCGCCGATTGCCATGACGACTATCCCGGCAAGGACAATCCGCTGCAGTATCGACCACTTGCCCCAGAGATCGGTTATCCGGGACAGTAATTTTTTAAAAAATTCGTTCATTCCCCCCCCTATTGCTTGACGCTATCTTGTATTGATCAAATCTCTCCAGCCCTGCACAAGACGGCTTAATATATTTCTTGTAATGTTAAGCGACATGCTCGCTTCCGCCTGGGCTATGGTTATGTCGTGAACATCGACCGATTCGGGATCGGTGATGGCCTGCTTTTCAAGCGTGCCGACAAACTGCTGGGCGCCGGAAACTTTATCGAGGGCCTGAAGCATGGCCTGCTCAAAAGTACCGGCGCGGGTAATGCCTTCGGCGCCGATCTTCTTTTCCAGGGCCAGCATGTTTTTCCCGCTGCCCGTGTAGGGCGTACCGGGCGGCGCCATATGCTTCGGATGGGTCAGCACCATAGGCGTCCGGCCCCCTGCTGCCTGGTTTGATTTTAATATGTCCATTGTCCCTCCCAAAATATTTCAGGCGCCGTTTTATCTGCCGCCTATATCCAGGGCCCGCTGAAACATGGCCTTGGAGCCTTCTATTATCGAAGCGTTTGCTTCATAAGCGCGGGACGCGGCGATCATGTCCACCATCTCCGTTACCACGTCCACGTTGGGCAGTTCCACGTAGCCCGTCCTCGGCCCGGATTTAATCGCGTCGGGGTGGGTCGGATCCCAGCGCAGGGGATTCTCCGCGGCGTAATCCTTCTGGATTTCCGCGACCCGTACTCCCCTGCCAATCCCGTTGTCCATGGATTCGGGCAGGAAGGGCGAGCGCCAGTAGGGACTCTCCACCCTGGGCCGCATTATCACCCGGCTCCTGCGGAAAGGGCCGCCTTCGGCGGTGCGGGTGGTGTTCACGTTTGCCATGTTGTCCGCGATAACGTCAAGACGGACGCGTTCGGCGCTCAGGCCGGTGGCGGCTATGTTTATCGAACTAAAGATTCCCATTCATCCCCCTAAAAACTGCCGGAAAGCCCGGGCTTTCAGCCGCGCAGCACCTGGTTTATCTGGCTGAATTCAAACGTGGCGGCCTGGGCCAGAAGGGTATAGGTCATCTGGTTTTCCAGGGACGCCATGTATTCCTGCTCCGGGTCTACGTTGTTCCCGTTGTTGTTATAGGTACTGGTATAGTCCAGCACCCGCCTTATCTCGACCTCCCGGTAATCCCGTTCCCGCCAGTTGGGAATGTGTTTGGGATTGGTAAGGTCAAGCTCCAGCGCGGGTTTCTGCTTTTCCGTTTCCAGGGCCCGTTTCAGCTCACTCTCGAAATTCACGACCGAGCGCTTGAAGTTGGGAACATTGGCGTTGGCCATGTTGTTGGCAATAACCGAACGCCGCACCACGCTGGCGTCCATTGCCCGGTGCAGCAAATCAATGGTTTTGGCAAAACTTCCGGCAATCATAATATTCTCCTTCTCTTAAACATCGGCGCTTTTTTACGCGCCGTTTAGCCCCCGATTCGGCCTTCTCCTACAATATATACCTGCCCAAATCATGGTCGGTAACGATATCGGACAGTTTCGCGTTCACATAATCCAGCGTTATGGGAATTTTGGCCGGCGAAATATCCGGCGCCTCAAAGGAAAGCTCTTCAAGAAGGGCTTCCATAATGGTATGCAGCCGCCGGGCGCCTATGTTTTCAAGCCGGGAGTTCACATCCGCGGCAAGGGCCGCAAGCCGTTCTATGGATTCGGGGGTGAAATCGATTTCTATCTTTTCGGTCGCGAGGAGTTCCCTGTACTGCCTGGTAAGGGCGTTCTTGGGTTCCGTGAGGATGCGGAGGAAATCATCCTTGCCAAGGGAATCCAGTTCCACCCTCAGGGGGAAGCGCCCCTGGAGTTCCGGGATAAGATCCGAAGGCTTGCTTACGGTAAAGGCGCCGGCCGCGATAAAAAGGATGTGATCGGTGTTTACCGGACCCCACTTGGTGCTGACCGTGGCGCCTTCCACGATGGGCAGGATATCCCGCTGCACCCCTTCACGGGAAACATCGGGCCCGCCGCGATCTCCCTTGACGGCGATCTTGTCTATCTCGTCGATGAAGATGATCCCCGTTTCCTCAACCCGCTGCCGGGCCTCGTCGCTGACCTTGTCCCTGTCGATGAGTTTTTCCACCTCCTCGGCCTTGAGTATTTCCCGCGCCCTGGCGATAGTGACCAGCTTCTTCTTTTTCCCGCCGCCGAAAAGGCCGGCAAGGCCCGAAAGGTTGGATTCCATATCCTCCATGTTGCCGCCCATCATTTCGACCAGGGGAAACTGGGGATTCTGGTTGACCATTATTTCCACGGTCCGATCCTCAAGTTTCCCCTCGCGAAGCATGGCGCGGAATTTTTCCCTGGTGGAATTGTCCCCGGCGGCTTTTTCCGCGGCTGTCCCCTCGCCGGGGGCAGGCGCGGCTTCCGGGCCGGGAGCGGCGCTTCCGTCCGCCGCGTCCTGTTTTCCGTTCTCGCCGGGTTTGAAAAAGGTCGGAATGGCCACCTGTATGGCCGTGCCGATGACCCCCGGGCCGGAATTATCGGGATTGATGGAGAAGGCGCCCATCGGTACCACCATCCGCCCCGGCCTGGCTTCCTTTGTCTTTTTTCCGGTTCCGGTATTGAGCAGATCCAGCAGGGCATCCTCCACCCGCTTTTCGGCCTCGATGATAACGGACTCCTGCATTTCCTGTTTCACCATCTGAACCCCGGCGGCCATAAGATCCCGCACCATGGATTCAACGTCCCTGCCCACATAGCCCACTTCGGTATACTTGGTGGCTTCCACCTTGATAAAGGGCGAACCGGCCAGTCTGGCCAGACGCCGGGCTATCTCGGTCTTTCCCACGCCGGTCGGGCCGATCATGAGGATATTCTTTGGGGCAATGTCTTCCCTGAGTTCCGGTTCAAGCCTGAGCCGCCTTGTCCTGTTGCGAAGCGCCACGGCCACCGCCCTCTTGGCCTTTTTCTGGCCTACGATGTATTTGTCAAGCTCGGCGACAATTTCCCGGGGGGTAAGCCCGGCGCCTTTCTGCGGATTTTTCTTTTCGCTGTCTTTTGTTTCGCTCATCAGCCCAGTTCCTCCAGGGTAATTTGTTCATTGGTATAGATGCAGATATTTCCCGCAATCTCCAGACTTTTTTTGGCTATTTCCACGGCCGAAAAACCGCTTCCGTCAAGGTAGGCCAGGGCGGCGGCATAGGCGTAGTTCCCGCCCGATCCGATGGCGATGGCGTCGGAAGCCGGCTCGATTACCTCGCCGGTTCCGGAAATGAGAAGGGTCTTGGAAAGATCCGCCACCAGAAGCATCGCTTCCAGCCTCCGCAGCGCCCTGTCCATGCGCCAGTCCTTGGCAAGCTCAACCGCGGCCCGGAGGAGATCGCCGGAATACTCCTTAAGCTTGGCTTCGAAGCGGTCGAAAAGGGCAAATACGTCCGCGACGGATCCGGCAAAACCGCAGAGAACCTTGCCGTCCATAAGCCGCCGTACCTTGCGGGCGTTATTCTTCATTACGGTTTCACCAAAAGTAACCTGCCCGTCACCGGCCATGGCAACCCTGCCGTCCCTCCGCACCGCGATAATCGTCGTCGAACGGAATTTTTTCTCTTCCCGCATTATTTTTTCCCCCCTGCCTTCCCCGCGTGCGGATGGGCCTTTGCATATACTTTCCTGAGTCCTTCAATGCTCACATGGGTATAACGCTGCGTCGTTGAAAGGCTCGCGTGCCCCAAAAGTTCCTGCACAACCCGCACGTCGCATCCCGAATTGACAAGGTGGGTGGCAAAGCTGTGGCGGAGACTGTGGGGATGTATGTTCTTTTCAAGCCCGGAACGTTCCACGTACCTGGCGATGATCCAGCGGACCCCCGGCACCGAAATGGGGCCGCCCTTCCGGTTGATGAAAAGGCGGCCGGTCGGACGCTCCGCCTTTATTTTCGTTTTCCGCTCGACGATGTATTCCGCCAGGGCTGTCCGCGCCTCGTCGGAAAAAAACACGTAACGCTCCCTGTCTCCCTTTCCGATGACCCTGGCCCCGCCGAGGTCGCCGTCGAGGCCGGAGAGGCTGAGAGAAACCAGTTCGGAAATGCGCAGCCCCGCCGAATACATCACCAGTATCAGCGCCCTGTCCCGCGCGGGCCAGAGAATACCCGCGGTGCCGGGCAGCTCCGCGAAGCTCGCCATTTCCCCTTCCCAGAGTACCGCGGGCAGGGTTTTGGGGGTTCTGAGGTTCCGCAGGGCATTGCAGGGATTGTCGGCACGGCGGCCGAAGCGCAGCATCCAGCGGTAAAAGCCCCTGAGCGAGGAAAGCGCGCGGTTGACGCTGACCGGCTTGATCCTCTCCGAATGGAGGTCCGCGATAAAACCCTGCAGCTCCGCGGGGCCGGCCTTTTCCGCGTCAATTTCGCGGTTTTCGCAGTAACTCACAAAACGTGAAAGATCATTCCCGTAGGCTTCCACGGTCAGGTCCGAGACGCCCCGGACGGCTTTGAGGTAAGAGAGGTATTCGTCCACCGCCGGATTATTCATTGCCGGTTTCCTCCGCCGAATCCCGCGCCCCGCGGCCGCCGGCGATCTCCTCGTCGTCGGAGCTGTGGAGGTAATCACAGTCCGGATTGATACAGGCCTTGTGGGCGCCGTTTTTCTTGTCGTACTTTTCCACCATGAACTGACCGCATTTGGGACAGCTCTGGTTGAGGGGTTTGAAGTGGCTGATGAAATCGCAGTTGGGGTAGTTGGCGCAGCCGTAGAATTCCTTGCCCCTTCCCCTGGTCTTTCTCGCGACTATATCGCCGCCGCATTT
>JAISND010000165.1 GCA_031276615.1 Treponema sp.
TACGATAAATGGAGCAGGGGCGATGACATTCCGGCCGGGAGCCGCCTCCGCCTTGCCGAAACCTTTGCCGCCATGGGCGCCGCCGCGCCTGCCCTGATACAGATCCGCAGGGCCTGGGAACAGCGGGAGAAGGCGGCCCGAATTTTCATGGCCACCGAAACCGAGTCGCGCTCGCAGAAGGAACTGCTCCTTGCCGCGCGCCTGTCCTTTCAGCTTGGGCAGTATCCCGAAGCCGGGGACTTTGCGGATTCGTGCATTGATCTTGGCCTGAAAAGCGCCGAGGGAAAGGAAGCGTTAACTGAAAAAGCGAAGATTCTCTATGCGGAGAAAAAATTCGGCGAGCTTCAGAAATTTCTTTCCGGATGCATCGCGTTCAAGGACGATGATCCGACCCTGCATGCGCTTCTGGGGCATGTGTACTGGAATCTGGGTGAACGCGAAAGGGCCGCTTCTTCCTATGACCGCGCCTTTGAGCTTGACAGGGAGAACGGATTTCTGGCGGAAAACGCGGCCAATGCCTACGAGGCGCTGAACAGGAAGGGGAAGGCCCTGAAGCGCCTTCTTGAGGCGGGAAGAATATTCCTTGCGCAGAACGACTACGAGGAGCTGGGAGTCCTGGCGCCAAAGGCGCTTGCGCTGGGCGGCAACAACTGGGAAGCGCATGCCCTTGCGGGGAAATGGGCCTTTGGTATTGAAGATTTCGAACGGGCCGGGGCCGAACTTGAACTGGCGGAAAAGCTGCGCCGCGGACGGCGTCCCCGGCCCCTGCCGGATCCCGCGGTGAGCTTTCTCCGGGGGCTGCTCCTTATCCGCAGCGGCAGACGCCGGGAAGCTTTTCGTTTTCTTGAAGAGGCCGCCGCCGCCGCGCCGGATTACGGCCTGTTTCAGTTCCGGCTTGCCGAGAACCGCTACCTTCTTTCCGGAGACGCCGGGGATCCGCAGCTCCGGAAGGAACTTGAAAGGGCGTTGCGGCTTATGCCCGGCGACGGCTGGGTTCACAATTTCGCGGCCCAAATTTTTCTTGCCGGGGGCGATCTTGCCGCCGCGGGGGAACATCTTGAAAAGGCCGCCCAAACCCTCGGGGACATTCCGGCCATACGGGAAAACCGCGGCGTTCTCTGTTACCTCCGGGGTTCAAAGGACGAAGCCCTGGAGATTCTCGACGTGGAAAAAAACGGCGATCCCAAAGGGACGCTGGCGAACTGCGCGGGGAATCTTCTTGTCCGTTCCGGTGATTTCGAGAGGGCCGATGTTTTTTACCGGAAAGCCCTTGCCGCCGATCCGGACAATCTTGAGTACCTTTCCAACCGCGCGTCCTGCCTTGTCGAACTTGGCTGGCTCGGTCAGGCCGACGAGATTCTCGCCCAGGCCCACAGCCGCGCTCCTTCCCCGAAAATTCTTGAGCTGATAGGCTACGTCGCGGTAAAAAAGGGCGAATACGCCCGCGCCGAAAGGGCCTGCCTTGAAGCGCTCGAAATGGACGAAAACTACGTCCCCGTCCTCTTTTCCCTCGGCTGGATCTACAGTACCGGCAGCCGCTGGAACGAACTTGAAGGGATAATCGGCCGTCTTGAAAAAATCAAATTGAACGGCGATGAGAAAAAGCGGCTTGGGGAAATTCGCCGCCGTTTTGAAGATTCCGTCACCCGGGTCATCAACTGCGCTTCCTGCGGGCGGAGCTGGCGGGTTTCCCGCAATCCCGAACCTTCTCCCGCCATCCGGCTCTACGCCATGCCCCCCGATGAATATCCCGCCGGTACCTGCCCCGAATGCGGCAGGACTTACTGTATAGGCTGCGCCAAAAAACATATCGATAAAAGCGGACGCTTTATTTGTCCCGGGTGTCACAGGAACCTTAAACTCAGCGACGAAGGTCTGAAAGGGATCATCTGCAAATGGGCCGCCTCGGAAATGGCCGCGCCGCCGGCCCGCCCGTCAAAGACAGGCCGGCCGGCCGGGGACAGGGCCGGCGCTTCCGCCCGCCCTGAACCGGCCAGACGCGGCGGACCGCGCAAAAACCCGCCCGGCTAGCAACCTTGCATTTGCGGATTTTTGCCCAGGGCGTCTTCGACGCCCCTTCATGCAAAAACCCCCGATTATTGGGCATGCTTTGCCAGGGCCGGTGAGACAGCGGCGGCTTTTAATCCCCGGCGGCGGGGTGGTTTTCCCCGCGGGGCAGATCATCAAGAAGGCTGCTGATCTCTTCCGCAATTTCCTCCGGGCTTTTCCCCCCGGCTTCGACAGTTATCCGCGCAAAGTTCCGGTACGCGGCGGCCCTCCGCTCGTGGAGGGCGCGGTGGGTTTCCTTGGGGTTTTCCGTTTTGAGAAAGGGCGGCAGTTCACCGTCCCGCCGGGCCGATGCCTCAATGCGGGCCCAGGCGGCGCCGGCGGGCACGTCGAGATATACCGTAACTGCGCCCGGCGTATTTTTTATGAGGGCAAGGGCCTGTTCGTTGTCAATGATCCCGCCGCCGGCGGCGATTACCGGCGCGGCGGCCCTGCCTGAAGGGGGAACGGCGGCCTCCCCGATGAGAGAGGCAAGGGCCCCGGCTTCGGCCGCGTGGAAAATGTCCCGGCCCTCCCGGTACAGGGTGCGGGGACTCTTGCCTGTCCGCCGTTCAATGAGTTCATCGAGATCGACAAAGCGGGGTTCCGCGGAATCCGCCGCCCGCCGCAAACCGTCCGCGCCTTTTCCCGGCCGCTTCTTTCGGCCGCGCTGCCGCGCCGCGGAGAGCAGTTTTGCCAGGGCAAGGCCGGCGCTTGTCTTTCCCGAATGTTTTGGACCGACAATAATGACAACATCCACGGGTTTTACCTTACCGAAAATTTTGATATTATACCATCATGGCCGGCCTGTTGGTTCTGCTGCTCCTTATTTTTATATCGGCGCTCCCGGTTTTCGCGGTTTGCCTCTGGTTCCGCATCGCCCGTTATCCCTTTTCACCGGTCAAATTTTTGTCCTTCCTTTTCGCGGGCGCCGCGGCCTTTTTTCTGGCCCTTGTGCTGCAGGGCCTTTTCCCCGAAACGGGAAGCGTCTCCGCCGTTTCGGCGGACCGCTGGAATCTTCTCCGCCGGGTTTTTATCCGCGTAGCCCTTACCGAAGAACTTGGCCGCCTCATCGCGCTTGCTTTTCTTTTTTGGATACTGGGGCGTTTCGGGAAGGAAGATTCGTCCGGCTATGGCAGGGTCAGCCGCGCTTCGGCGGCGGGCCTTGTCGCGGGGCTGGGATTCGCGGCGCTTGAGGGAGCCGCCTACGGCGCTTCGGACGCCGGCGTCGTCCTGATCCGCGCCGTTACCGCCGCTCCCCTGCACGGGGCCTGCGGCGCCCGCACCGGGGCTGCCGCGGTCATGCTCCGCGAACGGACAGCCCAGGCGCTTTTCCGGTTTTTTTCCGCGGTCCTTATCCACGGCGTCTACAATTTTATGATCCTTATGCCCGGTTTTCCCTCAGCCGCCGCTGTTGTTATCGCGCTGTCCGCCCTTGTTTCGTCGATTCTTTCGATCAGGGGCGGCGCGCAAAATTGATCCGCCGCGATCCGGGGCCGCGAATCAATTGACAACGCCTTTTAAACTTCTTACTATTGTATAATGAGACATAATTTGGGGGATTTGTTCGCGGATGGCTGATAATATCTTTCAGGGTGAAATGGATCCCGAAATTGCCGCTTTGCTTGGGACCGGAAGGGGGACGGAATCGCCCGCGGCAAGTTCCGTCCCGCCGGAATTTAGCAGCATTTTCCAGGAAAACATCGAGACGGAGGAGCCGGGCGAAGCCGACAATGTTGATCTTGGTGCTGAAGGTTTCCCCGAAGTAACAAAGCGCTTTGAGCCGGTTTCACATAATTTTTTTAACGATCCCAATTACTACAAAACAGCCCTTTCCGGCGAAGGGGACATTGCCCAGCGTGTGCATGCCATTCTCCAGAAATACCTGAACGTCAAGGATCCCAAGGATCGCAGTGTTTACCGGCAGCAGTTTATCACCGCTTACTGGGATTTTCTTTTTGGTGTGGCAAAAAAAGCGCCGGGAAAACTTTCGCAGCCGAAAAAATTTCTGCTCCGTTTTAACCTGCTGCACCCCACTTTTCTTAACGCCGAGACCAGAGACTTTTTCGCAAAGATAGTCGTGGATAATTCCCTCAATCAGCCCGTTTACTATCTGGATGAGTGGTTCAAGGCCATCGGAACCGGCGTTGTGCGGAATTCGACCACCGATGAGGTGAGAATCGCCAAGAACAACAACCAGATTCGGCTGCAGCAGCTTCTTGAAAAGGCCGCGGGAAAACTTGACGGGTCAAAGGCGCTGCTTAAGGCCAAGGATGAGGAGCGCGCAAATCTGGAAAAAGCCCTGCAGGATCGGATCAATATCATCTTTGAGCATTTTCCCCTTGACGGATTTTCCGATATTCGATCCTGTTACACCGAAACGCAGAAACGTACCTTCGGCGATATTCAGGAGCTTATGAAGGGACTCCTTAAAGCCGATCACGAGCTGGATCTTTTCCTGAAGGATTACTACCAGGCGGAAGCCGATGTAAAAACCCTGCGTGACAAGGTCGAAGAAGAGGGCGGCAGCGTTGCCGTGGATGTCCGGGCGGTGGATACCGAATTCGACACTGTCCGTCAGATGGCAAAACTTACCATAGGCCGTCAGGGAAACCATTTTCCCATTCTGAGCGGCGAATATTTCCACTGCGGCCCGAATGACGTGGGCTTCAGGGAAAACGTCATCTCCCAGCTTGCCCTTATTGAAAGCATAGACCCCGAAGCCTTCTGCCGTTCCTACAAGAACCGGCTTAACCGCATAGTTCCCTATGTGGTGCTTATCCCGACATACGGCGAGACGGGCATCTGCTGGGAGCCCTTTGACCGTTTCAACCGCGCGACAAGCCGGGGCCGTATTGTTATTCCCATGTATCCCAAGAATCTGTATATGGCCGTTCTTTCCGCGGTTGCGGATCTCCGCTGGCAGGTAGCGAAAGAAAAGGCTTCCTACTATTGGATGGAAGAGGGCCTTACCGGAAACTATTATCAGTGGTTTAACTCCCGCAAGCTGAAGGGTGACGTAAAGGAATACTTTGTTCAGGATTACATCAGCTGGATGACCAAGGAAGTCGAGGCAATTCAGAAACTGGACAAGGAAGTACGCGGCATTTTCTGGCGTTATCTGCCATTTTCAAAGGCAGTCAAAGACAAGCTTAAAAACCGCAGTTACGTATACCAGGAATTGTACCAGCGCGATATAAACCGCTCGCTTTCGGACGGATATTGAAACCGGCGGGCAGTTCACTTTCTGCGCCCGCCAAAAACAGGATCAAAATATTTTTCAACCTCGATTTTTTTCATCAGCAGATTGAGCACGAAGCGGTAGATTACAAACGACAGGGCAATGGCCGCTATGAAGATAAGCGGGAAGCCCCAGGCGCGGCCGGATTCGGGAATGAGCGGCAGAAGAAATTTTGCGTATAACAGAAGCAGGCCGACGAAGAAGATGACGGTGATGATGATATTGAACAGGGTTGCCCCCAGAACGAACAACAGGGTATTTATCTTTTTGTTCATGGGGCTGCCTCTTCCCCGCTTTTCCCCGGGCCAATCATGATGGTAAGAAGGAGGATGATGCAGCTTACCACTACGCTTGCATCGGCGATATTGAAGGTAGGCCAGCGCTCAAATCCCAAAAGTCCGTAGAACTTTACGCTGATAAAATCCACCACCCCATCGGGGCGGAATATCCGGTCAATGATGTTGCCGGTACCGCCGCCGATGATGCACGCGATGGCCCAGCGCTGCAAGGGTATGAATTCATCCGATTTAAGATAGTACCAGAACAAAAAGCCGAGAACCAGGAGCGGTACAATAATAAAAAGGACGGGCCGCAGGGAATCGGGAATATTGCTGCCCAGGCTGAAGGCGATGGCCTTGTTCCGTACATGGTAGATCTGCAGAATGTCATTGTTAAAAACGTCTTTAATAAGGGTTCCGCTTCCCGGCCAGTTTTTTACGATAAAGGACTTTACGGCCTGATCCGCGATAATTACAAATGCGGTAAGGCTTAACGGAAGTATCCGGCTTTTGTCAAATTTCATCTGAACTCCATGTTTTCATTGTATCTATAATCCTGTGGGAACATCAATGAATTCGGCATCGATGCAGAGTTCGCGGGCGCAGTATTCCATTACCCCGCGTACCCCCCACACTTCTGTCGCGTAATGGCCGCCGGCAATCATATTGAGCTTCCCCTCAAGACATTCATGGTATACCGAATGGGCGGCTTCTCCGGTTACGTAGAGATCGATTCCTTCCTCAACGGCCTGACGCGCTTCGCCGGCGGCGCCCCCTGAAATTACCGCGCAGCTGGAATTTTTTTCCACCCCAAAGGGATAAACCCCCAGGGGGGGGCTGTCCATGCATATCTTCCGCGCGGCTTCGTCGATGGTCAGCGGCTCGGGGAAAGTGCCCTTCCAGCCGATTTTTTTGCCCCGGTAAAGGCCGAAGGGTTCGATGCCGGCCAGCCCCAGAAGTCCGGCAAGGGCGGCGTTGTTCCCCATCCGGGGATGCTGATCCAGCGGCAGATGAACGGCATAGAGGCAGATGTTGTTGTCCAGCAAAAATTTGACGCGCCGGCGGTGGCCGCCCTCCACGCGCAGGGGCGCACCCCAAAAAAGGCCGTGGTGTACAAAGATCATGCCCGCCTTTGCCTCCGCCGCCCGTTTGAAAGTTTCAAGACTCGCGTCCACGGCAAAGGCGATTTTGGCGATTTCAGAGCCGTCATTGTCAACCTGGATGCCGTTCAGGGAAGTATCGGC
>JAISND010000181.1 GCA_031276615.1 Treponema sp.
GGCGCCGAAGCCCCAGGAAAGGTGTACCAGGGGGCGCGCGATTTTTATGGACTTGACATCGCTGATATTCGTCAGCTCCGAATAATCCAGGGGGTTTACCACGTCCAGGGGCCCGAGGCTGTCGGCCTTGCCCCAGGTGAGCTTGCGCAGCCCCGCCTCAAGATTCAGGGGGCCGAAATAGGCCCGAAGGTACGCTTCGTCCAGCATCCGCGGGAGGTAGGGCGAATCCGAAGGATAATCCGCCAGTTCCCTGAAACTTTCCGCGGAAAAATCAAGATTCAGGTACGCGTCCGCGTTCGCGCCCGCGGCGCCGAAACTGAGGCTCCCCGAAAAAACATCTCCCAGGGAAGCCGCGTCCAGTTTTTCCCGGGTTTTGAAATCATGCACATAAGCAAGGAATTCCGCGGAAATTTCCCCGCCGATTTTTACGGAAAGGGGAAGCGTCCCCTCCCCTTCAGCGCCGGACTCTTCAGGGCCGAAACCAAAATCCTGCGCTTCAAGCCCCCCGCCGGAACCGGGAAACAAAAAGGCCGAAAGCGCGAGGAACGCAAAAACCCGCGGGGCCTTCTTCACCGGGCCCTCCCGGTTTCAAGATAGGTGGTGGTAAAAACGGATTCGGGAATGGGATCGTCGTATTTGATGATGTCCACATTGATAAGGGTCGAGGTGCCGGAGGCGAGGGTACTCATCTTTGTGACCATGGGGGTAAGGCGGCCCTGCACGTCCCGGATATCCGAAATTTCAAGCGTCTTTACCAGGGCGGCCCTTTTGTCATAAAGCTCTATCTTCATGGCTATCTTTGTTTCTTTGTCTATCCACTGGATCATCTTTGAATACTGGTAGGAACTGTCCTTTGGCACGGACTCGATAACATGGCAGACGCTGCCGCCCAGGTTTTCTTCCCGGAGAAGGGTGTGCCTGTCCAAATCCGCCCCGCGGCTTGCGGAGGAAATATCATCGTAGGAGAAGTCGGTGCCCATAAAACTCCCGGAACCTTCGGACGCGGCGATGCGGCGGACCTTTCCCAGGCTCGGCAGGAATATCCAGCGGTCGTCGACGCCGCCGGGATTCTCGATGGTAAGAAACCGGGTTCCCGCCACCGACGCGGGGCGCTGAAATACAACCATGGTTCTGTCATTCCCCTTGGGGCCGTCCTTGGAATACTGATCGAGCATCCGTTCGGTTGTTGTACCGTCCCTCGCGGTGATGATCATGGTGGAGCGGGTGGAAACAGTATCCGCCTTAATCCGGTCCCGGGAAAGGCGGACGATGGACTCCGCGTCCTGGGCGTACACCGACCCGGCAAGAAGAACGAGTCCCGCAAGGATTACTTTTTTTTTCATTTTTACAACTCCTGTTGTTTGAACCTTTCCCAAAAACTGAAGTTTTGGGAAAGCCTCGTTTTTCTGTTGTTTTTCCGGCCTTCCGCATGCTGACATTTTCCAGGGAGCACGGAATTGCCGGCCGCAATTTTTATCGGGCAAAGAATCAGCCGATCCCTGCCCGGCAAACCGCTATGGCGCATAACTTTCACTTCCCGGTTTACCCGTTATAAATTTCGGTTTGATAATGACAAGCAGCGCCGGCAGCACCGTAAGGCTGATAAGGGCGCTTGAAAACATGGTAATGGCGATGAGCAGTCCAAGGTCCGCGAGCATGGTGAACTTCGAGAAAAGCAGAACGGCGAATCCCGCGCCTACGGAAACGGCGTTTATAATGATCGCCTTGCCCGAAGTAAGGAAGGTGCGGCGGAGAAAATCCCCGGTTCCGCCGGAAGCCCGGTATTCCCGTTTGAACGCTTCAAGGCAGTGAATGGTATAGTCGATCCCGACGCCCACCGAAAGGCTGGCTACCATTGAAGTCCCGATATTGAGCTTTATTCCCGCAAAGCCCATCACCGCGAAATTGATAAGGAGGGAAATGAAAAGAGGCGGAATGCCGATCAGGCCGGCGACCGGCGATCTGTTTGAAACCGCGATAATGACGAACACCAGCGCGAGGGACATGATCATTGATATTAACTGGGACTGCACCACGAGATCGTTGATCGAACCTTCCACCATGGTCGTGCCGCCGATATAGGCTCTTGTATTGGCGGGGAAATTCGCCTGTATGTACCCTTCAATTTCCCGGAAAATATCCCTGCTGTCGTCCATTCCCAGCGTGCGAAGCTGAACGGTCGATTTTATGGAAGTCGGTTCCAGGGGATCGTTGGCGAAGTCGCCGATGTCCCCGGAAAGCAGCACCAGATAATTGGAAACAAGGCGCTGAAGCTCTTCGGGCCTTTCCTTGCCGTAACGCCGCGGGTCACGGGGAATTTCATAATAGGCGGCGCCTTCGTAGTTAAGCTGCCGCTTGAACTCCCGGACAAGATCGTTGGCGTCCATGCCCCGCTTTTTGGCGCCGGCCTTTTCCAGAAGGGCGGCGATTTCCCCGCCGGTGTAGAGCTTCTGTATCGCCGGGTTTTTCTCCTCTTCTTGCTCCGCCGCCGCGTCCCGCGCTTCGCCGGAGGCATCGGCCCCGAAATCCCCGAAACCGGAATCGCCGCCGAATCCGAAACCGCCGTCCGTGAAACCGAAGCCGGAATCGTCGCCGAAGCCAAAACCGGAATCAGCGTCCGGACTGCCCGCCCCGAAACCGCCGCCCGGGTTTCCCGCCAGCGGCTTGATGCCCCCGGGACTTTCATCGACATTGATCACCTGGTTGATCCGCTTGACAAGATCCGTAAAGCCCATGACTTTGCCGACCCGGGGAATTTTTTCTTCGAGGTAGCTTCCGAGATCGTCCAGAGCCGCCAGGGAATCCGGGTGCAGCAGCGTTTCGGAATCGCCGGCCTCCATTACCACGCTTACCACTTTGGAGCCTCCGAATTTTTCCCTGATGAAAAAATCGGATCTGGCAATATCCGTATCCGCCCTGAAGTATTCGACCAGCACGTTATCCACAACAAGTTTTGACATTCCGTACAGTGAAAACAGGATGATCATGGCCACCAGTATCAGGATGCTCCGTTTTTTCCGGACAACCGACACAAGGCCGGCGGCAACGGCGGCGCTCAGGGCATCCGGTTCCGCCGCTTTTTTTTCGGGGCCGCCCTTTCTTTCCGGAAGATCCGGGCCCCGGATAATGAGGAGCGCGGGGATCAGCGTCACGGCAACCGCGAAGGCGGCGGCCACCCCGAAACTGGAAAAGTAGCCGAATTCCCGGATGGGCGTTACCGTGGTAAAGCAGAATGAAAAAAAGGCGACAAAGGTGGTCAGCGCCGCGAGAAACACGGGTTTGCCTATCTTTCCGAGGAGGCCGAGAATTATTTCCAGGTGCTCTTCCCTGTCCATCTTCGCGCTTCCCCGGCCGGTCAGGTAATGGGTCACCACATGGATGCCGTAGGCGCTTCCCACGGCAACGAGAATGACCGGCAATACCGTGGTAAGGACCGAAAGTTTTATCCCGAACAGGGGCATTGCCCCGATGGACCAGACCGTGGCGATTGACACCGTCAGCAGGGGAAGTATAACGGCGGTAAAACGGCGGAAAGAAAAGAAAAGCACCCCGAGCACCACCAGGATCACCATGGGTACCAGAAAGAGCAGATCGGCGTTCAGGGCTTCGTTGATGGTGGCGCTGATGACCGGCATGCCCGTTACGTACACCACGGCAAGGCCGTCAAACATTTCCCGGGCCAGATTCCTGATCCGCAGAAAATCCGCCGTTACCTCGGGAAGCCCGGAATCTTCGGTTTTGATGTTAAGCGAAACCAGAATCTGGGTGGCGGAAAAATCATCCGATACAAGGGCGCGCTCGTACATGTCCCAGGAAAGGACGCGCCGTTTCAATTCTTCGATTTCCCCGTCCGTTCCGGTAAAATCATCGCTTACCAGTTTTTCGACGATTATGGAATCCCTGTCGCCGGTGATGTAGTCGGTACCGGTCAGGGAGCTGATGTCCTCGACAATCTCAATATCCCTTACGCGGCTGGTGAAGTCCCGCATCCGGTTGAGAAATTCCTTTTCGAAAACAGTACCGTAGCGCCGCTCGAGTCCTACCATGATGAAAAGGGAAGAGCCGAAAGTATCGTCTATCCTGTCCGATGTTTCAAGGGCGGGATCGTTCTCCGGCACAAAACGAAAGTTGTTATTGTCAAGTTCCGCCCTGGGAAGCTGGAAGGCAAAGAACGCGGTTATCAGGGTGATTGCCGCGACGACAAGCCGGGGGTGTTTAAAAAATTTACGCATCTCTCTCCTCATCTGCCATTCGCGCGCGCCGGTATAGCCCGGCGCCTTCCCTGCCCTGACCGGGCGATATTTCAGGGAGCACAGGGCGGTGAAGCCCGCGGAAACAGGGCGCCCAAAGGCCTGTCCTCCGGCTGCCGATCTGATTCCACGGGCGCCGAGAGGAAAGACTGATCCAGCCCTTCCACGGCTATTCCCCGGAGAATTATCCTGAAAATTTTCCGCAGTTCCCCGATGATAAGGGCGGGGTCGCGCAGTTCCTTGGGAAGCCTTGCCGCTTCCTCGATAATATTGGAGAACAGCAGAAGAACAGCCCGTGAAACCGCCCCCACGTCGATGTCGGGATCAAAGGCGCCTTCGACAATGCCCCGTGAAATGGCGTCTTTAAGGACATTGTAGAACCTGTAGGTCGCGTCGGCGTCATTTTCCTCCGCCAGAAAGGGAAAGGGGTGGTTGGGGGCAAGGTAACGCTTCATGCTGAAAAAGACGATCATGTCGTCGGATTCGCCGAATATGTCCAGATAGCAATTCCAGAAAAGCTTGATAATTTCTATGCCGGACAGGCCGGGGTTCAGCCGGACGCCAAGGTACTCCATAAACCGGTTCCCCGCCTCGTCGCATATTTCCCTGAAAAGCATATCCTTGCTGGAAAAGTAGAGGTACAGGGTCGCCTTGCTCAGCTCCGCCTTCCGGGCAATATCCCGCATGCTCACCTTTTCGGCGCCGTGCTCAAGGATCAGTTCCTTCGCGCAGTTTACAATCAACGCTCTGCGCTCTGTCTTTTCCCGTTCCCTGCGTTCCGCGATACCCATACATTCCCCAACAAGCCCAAGGCGGATACACCTTTTAATTAGAAAGACCATCGGTTATTTTAATTCCATCAGTTTTATTATTACCTACAGGTTAGAAAGAAAAACGGTATCTGTCAAGGGGAGATCAGGGCGGACGCATATAAACATGATACCACGACGGGCGGGAAAAAAAAGGGTATAAATTTCTCCTGGGGGCCTGCCGGAGGCCAAAAACACCCCGCACGCAGGGCGTTTTTACCTCCGGCACCCCGCTCCACCGATATTTCACCCTGTTTTTTCCCGCCCGCAGTACTTTCCCCTCCAAATGCGCCCACCCTGCCGGAAACAGGGAAGAGCCGGGGTACGAGACTTTCTATAGCTACAAACCCCGCGGACATTCACCTGAAATTCACGTTTTCGTTCGTGTGGTCGAACCGGAGCTTCGTTGTGGTTAAATTCCGGGTAAACACACATTCGGCGAAAAAAGACCGCCCGGCCCACAAAGCAGGGCGGCCCATTCTTCACTCCGCCACAAAGCGGCCGCTGCCGTCTATCCTGTACCCCGTAATGGGTGTCTCCGCCCAGGGCGATTCAGTCATTTTTGTGTTTTCCAGGCTAAAATGTTCTTTAAGGCTTGCCAAATCCCCGGCGCTGTAGGCGCCGCTGTCCAGCCTGAGAACCGGCAGGTTTACATAACTTGCAAGGGGCACGCTTGAAGTAATTCCCAAGTCTATGGATATTAGCCCGCCGCCCAAAGGACCGCTGATAGTGACGGACCGGGTGTTATCGTAAAGGAAAACCCGCTCCGGCCGGGCTTCGCCGGATATTTTGAAGATTCCTGAATATCCTACCAGCACCTCCCTGCCGTACCCGTTCGTGCCGGACAGGATATTGTCCCGCACCACCGCGTTGCCGTTCATGCTAAAGCTTCCTTCATTAACAACATACACCCCGCCGCCAGCGTCGGAGGTATTCCCGCTCACCATACCACCACTCATCGTAAAGCTTCCTTCACTAACATACACCCCGCCGCCACCGTAGGAGGTATTCCCGCTCACCGTACCGCCGCTCATCGTAAAGCTTCCTCCACTAACATACACCCCGCCACCACCTCTGTCACCGCCGGAGGAGGAGAAGGTATTGCCGCTCACCGCGCCGCCGCTCATCGTAAAGCTTCCTCCACTGATGGATACTCC
>JAISND010000208.1 GCA_031276615.1 Treponema sp.
ATTCTGGTACTGGGCGTCCTGGGCATCGCCACCATGTGGGGGGCCGTCTTCGGGGATGTCGGCGTGACGCTTGTCGCCGTGTGCAACGCCATGAGGACCCTGCGGGCAAAGGCCTGAAGACGGATCAGGCAGGGCAGCGTCAGGTTCTTTTCTCATTTCCCTTGAGCCAATTTCAAAATTTAACATTTTGGAATCGCCTCCCTTGATAAAAAGTAAATGACGTTGCCCTACGGGCGGCGGCCAGGGTGAGCGCGTGTGCCGGGGGAAAGTACCGAGGGCGGCGGCTGGACATTCCGGGGCGGTAAAGGTAATGATAGAACTTTAGGGGAAGCGGATGTTTGATGTTGTTGCCTTGGGGGAACTGTTAATCGATTTTACGCCCGCGGGCACGAGCGCGGCAGGGATGCGCCTTTTTGAGCAAAACCCCGGCGGGGCGCCGGCCAATGTGCTCACGGCGCTTTCCAACCTGGGGATGCGCACGGCCTTTATCGGCAAAGTGGGCGCCGACATGCACGGCGATTTTTTGCGCCAGGTGCTGGCCGAAAAAAACATCGACACCAGCGGCCTTCTGCGTGACGGGGCGGCCTTTACCACCCTTGCCTTTGTCGGCCTGAACGATTCCGGCGAGCGGAGTTTTTCTTTTGCCCGCAGGCCCGGCGCCGACACCTGCCTGCGCCCCGATGAACTTCCCCGCGGAATCCTCAGCCGGTGCGGAATTTTTCACTTCGGCTCGCTTTCCCTTACCGACGAACCCGCGCGCTCGGCAACCCTGGAGGCGATAAAAACCGCCAGGGCGGCGGGCGCTCTTGTTTCCTATGACCCGAATTACCGCCCCCCGCTCTGGGAGAACGAGGCCGCGGCCGCACGGATGATGCGCAGCGTCATCGGCAGTGTTGACCTGATAAAAATCAGCGGGGAAGAGCTTCCGCTCCTCACCGGAGAAGATGACCGTGAAAAGGGCGCGCGGATTCTTCTGGATCAGGGCGTGTCCTGCGTGGTGGTCACTCTGGGGAAGCGCGGCGCCGACGCGCTGACACGGAAATGCGCCGCCTATGTTCCCGCCCCCGAAGTGCCGGTGCTTGATACTACCGGCGCGGGTGACGCCTTCTGGGGCGGCTTTCTGTACAAACTGCTGCAGGCCGGCAGGCCCCCGGCGGATTTGACAAGGCGCCAGCTTGCCGCCTGCAATACCTTCGCCAACGCCGTGGCTTCCCTCTGCGTCCGGAAGCGCGGGGCCATACCTGCCATGCCCACGCTGGCCGAGGTGACGGCGTTTATGGAGAAGAGGTTCTCCTGTTAGACCTGTCCGGCGGAACGCCCGCTTCCGCCGCAAACAGACATTCAGATTGGCTGTTTCAAAACCTGAAGTTTTGAACAGCCGGTTGGCCGGAAATTACCGCCGAAGGGGCAGCCCGATGAAAACCGTGTTCCGTCAAAGCATGACAGTCTTGTCCCTCACCACTTTGGGGCTTTCCCTTTCCTTTGTTTTTCCGGTACTCCTCTTTATGGACAGACTCTACTATGAAACCAACAGCCGCGGCCTCCGCAACACGGCCCGGCTCGTTCTGTCGTCCCTTCCGGCGGAACGGCTCCAGGGGTATTTCGAAAAGGGCGGGGCGGATTCCCCCGGGACATGGATGGCGGAACTGCCCGCCCCGTACCGGCTTACCCTTATCGGAAGGGACGGCGCGGTCATAGCCGATTCCCGTTCCTCCGGGGAAACGCTTCCCAACCACGGGGAAAGGCCGGAAGTAAAAGCCGCGCTTGAGGGAAACGAAGGAAGCGCCCGGAGAAGCTCCGAAAGCGTTGGCGTGGAACTTCTTTACGCCGCCCTGCCGGTTTATGATTCCGCCGCCCGGATAGCCGGGGTATTCCGCCTTTCCGCGGAAGTGCCGGATTTCCGGCAGCGGATTTCCGGCGCCGCCCTTTCCTTCCTGACCCTTGGCGGCGGTCTCTTTTCCATCGCCCTGTTTCTGGTTTTCCTTTTTTCCCGATCCCTTTCCCGGTCTTTTACCCGTCTGGCGGGAATCGCCCGATCGGTGAACTCGCCGGAAACCTTCCGGCAGCTTATCAATTCTTCCCGGCTCATGTCGGACACCGAAGAATGTATCTCCCTGGAAAAGGCCCTCAAGTCCATGGCCTCGGAGCTAAATGCCCGGATAGAAACAGCCCGTGCGGAGGGCAGGCGCCTTGAGGCGATTCTTGACGGCATGTCGGAAGCGGTTTTTGCCATGGATGAAAAACTCATGCTCCACATGGTAAACAGACAGGCCAGAACCCTTTTCGGCATAGACGGGGATACCGGAAGCCTTTCCCTGCTGGAGGCGACCCGTTCGGCGGAACTGGAAGAGATTGCGGAAAGCGTCCTCGCCGGGAACAAGCCTGATGAACAGGAGATTCTCTGCCACACTTCCTCCGTTCAGCGCCGCTTCCGAGTTTTCGCGTCTTCCCTGGGCCGGCCGGATGTTCTGCCCGCGGCACACGCGGCGGAGGGGCCCGGCGCTTCCGCGGAACCGCCGGGCGGAGTCGTGATGGTACTCGGTGACGTTACCCGGCTTCATAAACTTGAACAGGTTCGCAAGGATTTCGCGGCCAACGTGTCCCATGAACTGCGCACCCCCATCCAGGTCATCAAGGGATTCGCCGAAACCCTTCTGGATTCTCCCCTGGACAACAAAGAGCAGATCCGCCACGTTATTGAAATAATAGAAAAGAATTCGCGGAACATGGAAAACCTTACCAATGATCTTTTAAGCCTGGTAAGCCTTGAAGACAGGGAGAGGTCCCGCCCCGATATGGAAGAAACGGATATCGGGCAGCTTTTCGAGGAAGCCGCCGGTTCCGTGAGGTTCCGGGCGGAAGAAAAAAAGATAGACTTTAACCTGCGCTGCCCACCGGAACTTTCGGCGAAACTCAACGGCGCGCTTGTCGCGCAGGCTCTGGTTAACCTTCTGGATAACGCGGTAAAATACTCCCCCCCCTCGTCAAAGGTATTCCTTGAGGCGGAAGGAAAAGACGGAGAGCTTTTGATTTCGGTAAAAGACGGGGGGATCGGGATTCCCGCGGAACATCTGGACCGCATCTTTGAACGGTTTTACCGTGTTGACCGCAGCCGAAGCCATGACCCCGGCGGAACCGGCCTGGGCCTTGCCATTGTCCGCCACATCGCCCTGCTCCACCAGGGCACGGTGGAGGTGGAAAGCCACGCCGGGGAAGGCTCGGTTTTCAGGATACGGATTCCCCTTTCGCCGGAAAGCCGGCCCGGGTCAGACGCTAAAATCCAAACCGCAGGGTGGTAACAACCGCTTCCCCGGAATGGGATTTTTTAATATGGGAATCCAGAATTATGTTGTTCTTTCTGCACTGATCCTGCAATACGGTAAGATAATAAAAACACAATCCGTTATCTTCGTAAATATCGAGTCCCCGTTTATCCGGAGGGGTTTTAAAAAAATCCTCCAGATGCTGACCCGCCATAAAACCGTAGCTCCGTTCGGCAAAGTCCTCCATTAATTTCCTTTCGGCTTCCACATCGGCGCCATCGTTATACACCGAAAGGCGGAACCGAAGCCTCTGTTTCTCCGGCGGGGCTTCCCCGGGTACGGCGACAACCACGGTAGAACCCCGGAAACGCTTTGCTTCCATAATGGATTTTCGCCGCTCGGGACTTTCAAGGATGCCCCTGATATCCCCTGTATTTTCCAGAAATCTTACCAGTGTGGATCGTTCCGCCGCGGAGACCAGTTCTATGGCCAAAAGGGAAGCCAGATTCAGAATGTCGATGCAGCCCATAAATTCCATTACTTTACCGGCAAGATTCCGTATAAGGGCGAACCGTTCATCCCGTTTGCTTCCGACTAACACAAAGAAGATCAGGGGATTAAGTTCCCCAATCAACTCGCGGATAAAATTCCGCATTCCCCTGGAATCTTCCCGGACATCCGGAACGGAGGCAGACAGCCTCCGTATGATCTGGCTGTACATCTCGGCTTTAATTTCCGCACAGGCGCCCGGAACTCTGGCGTTTAACGATTCCCAAATCGATTTTTCCGCTATCCTGACGCCGGGACCTATGGATTTTTTTGGGTGGGTCCTGTTCCATGAGCGCAGCATGGGTGAATCATACATACACTCCAGAATCGAAAGATTAATCCGGCGGCGGAACATGGAAAAAAACAC
>JAISND010000209.1 GCA_031276615.1 Treponema sp.
ACCCGTTTTAACCAGAAGGGCGGCGCCCCCCAGCTTCTTGCCGCGAACGCGGATCTTGTTCTCTGCGTGACAAGCCCGGCTTCCCCTCCCTTCAGGCCCCGTTTTCTGGATCGGGTGCTGCTCCAGGCCGACGCCGCGGGCATTGAGGCTGTTATTGTCTGCAACAAACGCGACATGGAATCCGATCTCGACGTGGAGGAACGGCTTGAGGATTTTGTCCGTATCGGCTACCGGGTCTTGCCGGTGTCGGCAAAAACCGGCGCGGGGCTTGATGAACTGCGCGCCCTGGTTGACGGAAAATTTTCCGTTTTGACCGGCCAGTCCGGCGTGGGAAAATCGAGCCTGATCAGGGCGCTGCTTCCCGAATCGAAGATCAGGGTCGGCGCGATTAACGAAAAATACGACCGGGGGAATCATACCACCACCATGGCGGTAATGATTGAGCTTCCCCCGTACCCGGCCGCCCCGGATGGGCCGGGCCGGACGGAAGGCCGCGCGGCAACCCGGCTTGTCGATACGCCGGGAATACGCCGCTTTGTCCCCGACGGCGTTGCCCCCGGGGACGTTATTTTCCACATGCGCGAATTCGCGCCGCTGGCCGGAACCTGTACCTACGGTCTTTCCTGCTCCCACCGGACGGAGCCGGGCTGCAGGATAATGGAGGCCGTTCACGCGGGAGTTATCCACGAAGACCGCTACAGCAGTTTTCTCCGCATACAGGATGAATTATCCGGGGGAAAGTATGTCGACTGACACAGGCGGCGCGGATGGCGCGGGCACGGACGGCGTCCCCGAAAAAGCTCCCGGTTTTGAAAAGGCCCTTCGGCTTCTTGAATACGCGGAAATCATGAACCGTGTCGCCGCCTGTTCCCTCAGCGGGGAAGCCGCCGCGCTGCTCCGCGAAGAAAGACCCCGGGGGGATGCCGAAGAAGTCGCCGAAATGAAGGAAGCCGTTTCCGCGATTGCGGCGCGTTTCGAATCGGGGGATGAGGAACCCCGCGGGGGCCTGCCCTCAATCGGGTTTCTCCTTCCCCGCCTTGATGTCGAAGGCGCGGTTCTCGAGCCGGATGAAGCCTGGGCAATAGGGATTTTTGTCGAGCGCGGGGAAGCGGTAAAGAAATGGCTTGGAAACACGCGCCCGGCCCTCCCCGGAGCCGAAGCTTCGGGCGCGGCGGCGGGTTCCGGAAAAGAGCCGCCCTGGGCGCCGCTGCCGGACTGCACGGCGGCCGCGGCCGCGGTTTTCCGCATCCTTGACAGGGACGGCAATATCCGGGATCTTCCCGAACTTCGCGCGATAAGGCGGAAGATTCAAAATCTTCACGCCGAGCTGGAAAATTCCGTTACACGCTATACAGCCGGTGAAGAGACCAGGCGCATGCTTCAGTCAACGCTGCCCTCCCAGCGGGACGGACGGACGGTGCTTGCGGTCAAGGCGAATTTCCGCGGCCGCATAAGGGGCATCGTCCACGAAGTTTCTTCAAGCGGGCAGACTGTCTTTGTGGAACCCGAAGAAGCAGTCGGGAAAAACAACGAACTCCTGATCGAACGGAGAAATCTTGAGCTGGAAATATCGAAACTGATGCGGGGGCTTACGGAGCGCCTTGCGGAGCACCGCGAAAACCTTGGGGCCTTTCACCGGGGCATCGTCGGCCTTGAGTGCCTGCGCGCCAGGGCGCGGTACTCAAGGGATACCGGGGGACGTTTCGCGGGTGAAAGCGAAGCCCCGGCGGAGGTTCTCGTTCTCAAACAGGCGCGGCATCCCCTGCTCGGAAAGGGGGCGGTACCCATCGATCTTGCCCTGGACGGGAACACCCGCACGGTGATCATCACCGGGCCAAACACCGGCGGCAAGACCGTCGCGCTGAAAACCGCCGGCCTCTTCGCGCTGATGAACCAAAGCGGCCTTGCCCTGCCCGCGGCGGAGGGCACGATCCTGCCCGTGTTTGACGGCGTATACGCGGATATCGGCGACGAGCAATCCATCGGCCAGTCCCTTTCGACCTTTTCCGCCCATATCGCCAACATCGCGGACATAGCGGCCCGCGCGACCGGACGTTCCCTCGTACTTCTTGATGAACTGGGTTCCGGCACCGATCCGGAAGAGGGAAGCGCAATCGCCATGGCGGTTCTTGATTTTCTTATCGCGAAAAACGCGCGCCTGATTGTGACTACCCACCACGGCATACTCAAGAATTACGGCCATACAAGGGAGAAAGTCGAGAACGCCTCGGTTGAATTTGACGCCGACACCCTTTCCCCGACTTACCGGATCGTCATGGGCGTACCCGGCGAGAGTCACGCGGTGGACATAGCCGCCCGAAGGGGCCTTGCGGAGGACATCGTCAAAAGGGCGAGAAGCTACCTTGCCGAGGAACGTTCCGATGTGTCCGCCCTGATCCGGGGCCTCAAGGAAAAGCACCTTAAGCTGGACGCGGCCGCGCAAAAAAGCCAGGCGGAAGAACTGCGGCTGCGGGAAGAACGCCGCCGCGCGGACCTCAAGGAACTCAGGCTGCGGCAGAAGGAAACGGAACTCAGGCAGAACGCGGCCGGAAGGCTTCGGGCGCTTCTGGCGGAAAGCCGTAAAACCCTGGAGAACCTGGTAAGGGAAGTAAGGGAAGGCGAACTCGACAGGGAAAAAACCCTGCGGGTAAAGGACTTTCTCTCCGGGCTTGCCCGAACCGTGGAAGCCGAGGACGCCGCCCTGGAAGCGGAAGAGCGGGATCTTGCGGAAGCCGTCCGGAACATCAACGGAGCCGGTGACGGGTCCGCCGCAGGCCCCGCGCCCGGACGGGCCGGCGCCCTTGTTCCCGGCGCGGAAGTACTGGCCGGTGAACGCCGCCGCCGCGGCGTCCTTGTCAGGCAGGAAAAAAAGGATTCCTGGGTTGTCGAAATCGGTTCCCTTAAAATCAGTTTTCCCGAACGTGAACTTGTTCCGCTGGGGCCTTCAAAAAACGGCGATGCCTTTTCCGGCGGGCCGTCCGCGCCGGGCGGCCCCCGCGCGGACTGGGACGCGGATCTGGCCGCCTCGCCGGGTGCCCTGTTCGAAATCAGGCTCCTGGGCATGCGCCTGCCCGACGCCCTTGAAAGCCTGCGCCGCCAGATCGACGCGGCGGCCCTTTCGGGCCTGAAGGAATTCTCCGTCATCCACGGCAAGGGCGACGGCATACTGCAAAAGGGCATCCACGACTACCTGCGAAACGATCCCGCCGTGGCCGACTACTACTTTTCACGTCCCGAACTGGGGGGCTTCGGCAGGACGGAAGTGGTTTTGAGGTAAATATGTTATACGCAATAAGCATCCGCGGAGCAAAGCTCCACGGTATCATCTTAAGCTTCGCTTTTGTTTGAACGGAGGCTCGTTCGCCAGGAAGTTTATTCGCAGTGGGGTCTAACACCCAGGAACCCGCCTTTCTTTCCCCGCGATAGCGGGTTCTTGGGGAGCTTCAGGGCGGGGAGCTTCATTATGCAGAAATGGTATTGGTTACAGGAAACACTTACATCCCTGAAAGAGAAAGAGTTACACTTGGATACGATCTGATAACTGAATCAAATGCCATTACATCGGTTAGCGGAATTCTTTTTGATATGTCAGGTACTGCAATGAATAAATCTAATTCCGATATTCGTCTTGCACTTGCAATCGGCAAGAATATGAATATCGGCGGCAGGCAGGCAACTTTTGCCTATGTTGCATACCAGAGAGGGTTCAGCAGAAACTCACAACAACTGGCAGGTAACGCAGGGGTGACAGGCGCCGTTTGACCGCCAGGCTCTTCGCACGGCCCTTCCTTATGCTTTCCGATTGACCGCGTTAGCGGTCTACCCCCTGGATGAACATTTTAAATACAGGGCGGCGGAATTGCCACCCTGTAAAGAATTACAGAAAAATCTCAATTTTTCTAAGTAATTGTCCGTCATCGGTTGACGGACGAGGTCCACTTAACTCTCCAATTTCTTTTTGGGGCAGTTGTTTGTTCTCCGAATCGAAAAATTTTATGTACCTCTTCTCGAAGTCCAGTTCCATCCGTTTACATTTATTACAATCAAGGTTTCGTACCCAAACCTCATCTCTGACATTTCGATAATGCTTCCTCAGGTCCATTTGAACCTCCTGCGTTTTAGGCCGCCGCCTTTGTTCTTCGTCCTTAACTGGAACTTTCAAGTAAACCGGAAAGGGGAAACCTACGGTACAAAAGTTCTACTTCCTCATGCCGCAATCCCTTACAACAGGTCAAAAATTCGAACCCTACCCCTCCCTAAAAATCCTCCAGTTCCACATCGCTGTCCATCATGTCGGGAATGGTGTAAACCAGGGAGCCGGTCTTCCGCACCCTCAGCTCGGCAAAGCCTTTGGAGACGAGGGCGTCGAGGGTTGTCCTGGCTTCCTCAATGGGAACGTTAGCCGCCAGAGCTACTTCGCTTGGGGTAAGTATGCCCCTGTTTTCCCTGGCAAGGCGGAGGATAACCCGCTCGACGCTTTCCTTTTCACGCACGATACGGGCTTCGCCGTCATGCACGCTGCGCCAGGTTTGGCTTTCCTGTCCATAGCTTCGGTTAACGCCTTCCCGGTTAATGCTCTCATGGAAGGCGTTGCGCAGGTTTGCCTCTCTTACCTGGCCGGGGAGGGTAAAAAAATCGTATACCGCGCCGATCATGCTCAGCCCGCCGGTGCACATCCAGAGTATGCCCGTGGGTATCTTGCCCAGATAAAAACGGTGGAATCCAAGAGCGCCGAAACCGGACAAAAACCACAAGAGATACGCGATTCCCAGGCTGTACATAATCACCTCCGTAAAATAGCCCTAATCTCCGGCAGGCCCCCGGAGAAACCCGCGCCCTGTTTTTTCCGCCCTCCGTGGTATCAGCTGCGCCCGCCCCGGCCATTGCCACCTGGGCCTATTCCCGGCCCCTAACGGCGGCTATACTGTAAATAATGCAGTTAATTGATGCCGGCGTCAACCTGATGGATTCTGTCTTTGATCCTGACCGGGAGGCGGTTGCGGCGGCCGCGGCCGCGGCCGGGGGCAGCCCCCGTGTTATTACCGGAAGCAGTCCTGCAAGCAGCGCGGCGGCGCTTGCCTTCGCGGAGGCCCGCGAGCCGGGCCTTTTCTACGCCACGGCAGGGGTTCACCCCCACAACGCGCGGTTCTGGAAAGGACGCTCCGCCGCGAAAGGCGGGACGGCGCCGGACGACGGCAATGCGGGAGCCGCTGACCCCGCGTCCGGCGGCATCGCGGAACTGCGGCGTCTCGCGCTGCGCGGCGCCGCGGCGATTGGCGAATGCGGCCTTGATTACAACCGCATGTTCTCGCCGCCCGGTTCCCAGCGGCGCTGCTTTGAGGATCAGCTTGAACTGGCCGCGGAACTGGCCATGCCCCTCTTCCTCCACGAGCGGGACGCCTTTGAGGATCTTTACGCGCTGCTCAAAAAATACCGGCCCCGGATTTCCGCCGCGCTTGTCCACTGCTTTACCGGAACGGAAAGGGAACTGGACGCCTACCTCGGCCTTGACTGCTACATCGGCATCACCGGCTGGATCTGCGATGAGCGCCGCGGCGCCCACCTTGTTCCCCTGGTAAAAAAAATTCCCCCGGACAGGCTGCTCCTGGAAACCGACGCGCCCTACCTTTTTCCGCGCAATCTTCCGCGCGGCCGCGGCAAAGGCCGCAACGAGCCCCGGCATCTTCCCCATATCGCGGGTTTTGTCGCGCGGGCCCTGGACAGAGACCCGGAAACGCTGGCGGCGGAAACCTTTCGCAATTCGCTTGCATTTTTCAGAATCCGCGCGGAATAACACGAACAACCGGTCATGTCATTCCGCGCGGCCCTTACAGGGATTCGGACAAAAGTTTTCCGCCCGCCTTGTCAAGCCGTATCCTGATCCTGCGCAGGGGTTCGGATACAAAGAGGGCTATCTGGCATATCTCGATTAGGGTGCCCGGCACTATTTCACCGCTGACTTCCACCGCGGCGTTTTCATCGGCGTTTATCCGGCTCATCAGATCCGAAACCTTGACGGAAGCGGCCCGCTGTTCCGCTTCGAGGCGGCGGATCAGCTCTTCCATTTTGGCGCGTTTTTCGCCGCCGGTTTCGGGAGCCTCCAGCAATTCGCGCAGTTTGGCAAGTTTCGCCGCCAGAATGTGAAGCTGGTTGTTGTTTTTTTCCTTTTGCTGCTGAACGGTAAAATCTATGCCGCAGTGTATGCGGGTGGCCTTGCCGGATTTCTTGCCTATGCTCCCGGTTTTGATTCCGTGAACCGCGTAGACATCGCCGCCCAGAATAATTCCCTTGTCCCCCATGCTGATATTCTCAAGGGTAAAGACGCTTGAATTGATAATTTCAGATTCTACGCTGATGGTCTTGCGCGCCGCGACCCGGCAATTTTCGATAAACTTTGTTTTGATGGCCCCGCCCACCTTGACCAGCGCGGGACCCCGGCCGATAATGCCGCCCGCTACATTGAGATCGCCCCTGGTGATCACATCGGTCACGTCGAAGGTCTGCTTGATGTTTACCGAGCCGCCCGAATATATCTTGAAACCGTCGGAAACAGGCCCGTCGATAAACACGTCGCCGGGAAAGATGATGTTCCCCGTGCCGTAGCCGACGGCGCCCTTGATGACCAGCGATTCCTGTACGCTCAAAACCTTTCCGGATTCGACAAGCTGGCCGTTGATATTCGCGATGATGAAATTCCCCTCGACCCGGGTGTTCGCTCCTCCGCTTACCCCTTCCGGTCTTATATATTCGAAAGGGAGGGAAACCCCGCGCACGTTTTTTCCCTCCTTCCCGGCCCTGCGCGGCCGGAGCTTCGCCAGGGTCTGATTCTTCTTTACTATGACAAAAGGGGAATAACTGCGGTGATCGACGCGGGCATTGCCTTCCGCCGGCTTTTCGGCCCGGCCAAGATGGGGATTCCTTTCAAAATATTCGGCCACCTCCGCAGTCGGCGAATCTCCCCGGGCTATGACGACATCCTTTATCTGCCGGTGATTGAGATTGCAGTCCATCATGGCTTCCTGGATAAGGTCCCACTGGACGCCGTACACTATGTTCAGCCTGTCGAGGATTTGGGAAACAAACTCCTGGGCAAGGGGTTTCCCGCCGCTTCCGGGCGGGATAAAATCGGCCCTGGCCTCCAGATCATTCCCGGCGAAGGAGACTATCAGATTCCCGTCATTTTTGTTGCCGGTAAGAATCGCCTGGGGTCCCGCCGGAGATTTTGGAGATTCCTCTTCAGGCTTTTTATTTTCCATAATTTCTACTATAGGTCTCCTTCACTTATATCGGAAGATTCCCGGCCCATCTTTTGTGAAAATTCCCTCCCGGACTTGTCAAATGAAAGAATTTAACGTATGTTTATACAGGAAACCGGCATAATTATTCGTGAAAGAGGGTTTTTCACCCTGCGGAGTCGTATGAAAGAAAGGCTTGCCCGCCTTAAGGCTGTCAGAAAACTCATTAAAACCTACCGTATAGAATCCCAGGAAACCCTGCTGGGGCATTTACAGAAGGAAGGGTTTATCGTCACCCAGGCGACCCTTTCGCGGGATCTCAAACTCCTTAAAGTCGGCAAAATTTCCGACGGGCACAACGGCTATGTTTATTCCCTCCCCGGCGATGATGAACGGCAGGAAACGGAACGTACCTACATTCTCGATTTTCTCCGGGGTTATATTTCAATCGACTGGTCGGGGAACATCGTCGTTATAAAGACCTATTCGGGCCATTCGGATTCGGTTGCCCTCGCGGTGGATAACCTCGGACTGGACGATGTGCTGGGAACCATTTCGGGCAGGGACAATACGGTATTCGTGGCCCTGCGTGAAGGCTTTACCGGGGAGGATTTTATCAACCGGATGAAAGAATCCATTCCCGAACTGGAGGATTAAACCATGAATTTTTCGGATTTTGACAAAACGTCTGTTTTCAGGGAGCTTTCCAAAATAGCCAACTCCTTCAAACACTTCGATTTCAGGGGACAGCTTACCGCGACCCGGGTGGAAAAGTGCCGTACCCCCATGGCCGCGGGGCTGACCTACTCGTGGGCGGCCAAGGCGCTGGACGAAGGCGTGCTGAAGCTGCTTCAAAACCTGGCCGAGGAACAGGAGCTGATAAAAAAGTACCGGGCCCTTCTTGACGGCGGGGTGATGAACACCGGTGAAAACAGGATGGTGCTCCACCATCTTCTGCGGGGCGAAGCGGGAAAGCCGGTTATCCATGAAGGCAAAAACATCGGCGAATTTTACCGGAAGGAGCTTGATCGTCTTTCCGCCTTCGCGGAGGCGGTTCACGGCGGGAAAATCAGGGGAAGCGGCGGCAAGCCCTTCAGCGCCGTTGTCCAGATAGGCATAGGCGGTTCCGACCTTGGCCCCCGGGCGCTTTACCTTGCCCTGGAAAACTATGCCGCCGCCGGGGGCATGAAAAAGCTGGACGCGAAGTTCATTTCCAACGTTGACCCCGACGACGCTTCCGCGGTATGCGCGTCGCTTCCCCTTGACGAAACCCTCTTCATCCTGGTTTCCAAGAGCGGCGCCACCCAGGAAACCCTGGCAAACGAACTCTTTGTCAAGGACAAACTTGAAAAAGCCGGCCTTGACAGCTCCGGACACATGATAGCCGTTACCAGCGAAACCAGCCCTCTTGCGCATAACACCGCGTACCTAGACTCCTTTTACATCGACGACTTTATCGGCGGCCGTTATTCCTCATCCTCCGCGGTGGGCGGCTGCGTTCTTTCCCTCGCCTTCGGCCCCGGCGTGTTCAGGGAATTTCTCCGCGGCGCCGGCGAAGCGGACAAACTTGCCCTTGAGCCGGATATCCTTAAAAACGCCGCGCTCCTTGACGCCCTTATCGGAGTCTGGGAGCGGAACTTTCTGGGCTACCCCTATACGGCGGTGCTGCCCTACAGCCAGGCCCTTTCCCGGTTTCCCGCGCACCTGCAGCAGCTCGACATGGAATCCAACGGCAAAAGGGTCAACCGGAACGGGCAGCCCCTTTCCTATTCGACCGGGCCGGTGGTGTTCGGGGAACCGGGAACCAACGGGCAGCATTCCTTCTATCAACTGCTGCACCAGGGAACCGACATCGTGCCCCTTCAGTTTATCGGTTTTCTTGAAAGCCAGCGAAAGGATGACGTGGAGCTTGACGGTTCAGACAGCCAGAAAAAACTCAAGGCGAATATCGCCGCCCAGATTGTGGCCTTTGCCAAGGGACAGGAAAACGAGAACCGCAACAGGGAATTCCCCGGCGGGCGTCCTTCAAGCATCATTTACGGAAAACAGCTTACGCCGCAGGTCCTGGGGGCTCTCCTCGCCCATTTCGAAAACAAGGTGATGTTCCAGGGCTTTGTGTGGAACATCAACAGCTTTGATCAGGAGGGAGTTCAGCTTGGCAAGGTTCTCACCAAACGGGTGCTTGAAAACCACGCCGGCGATCCTGCCCTGGGAAGTTACAGCAAAATTCTTGGAATATGAGGCAATTTCAAAATAACCGATTTTGAAATTGGCTCATATGAACCTCCCCGGCCTTTGGGCGGGGTTAGCCACTGCGAAAAAGAGGAGCCGAACATGAAACAGAAAACGGTTATCCCGGCCGGTGAAGGCTGGACGGAAAAAAGCATCAGGGAATTCGGGGGTTCCCCCGTGAAGAGGATCGGCGAGGAGTGGATGCTGATCACCGCCGGCCGCACGGCGGAGGACGCGGGAAACTGGAACACCATGACCGCTTCCTGGGGCGGCTTCGGCGTGCTCTGGAGCAGGGACGTTGCCTTTGCGTTTATCAGGCCGACCCGCCATACCCGTTCTTTCGCCGACGATAATCCGCTCTTTACCCTTTCCTTCTTTGACGCGAAGTACCACAGCGCCCTTGCCTTCTGCGGCGGAAAATCGGGCAGGGATTTCGACAAGGCCGCCGAAACCGGCCTGACCCCCGTCGTGTTCGACGCGAAAATTGCCGGCGGCAGGGCGGCAGACGCCGTCGGTTTTGCCGAAGCCTCCGACATCATCATCTGCCGGAAACTTTACACCCACGACTTTGATCCGGCGAAGATGCTTGATCCCGCGATAGACCGGGACTGTTATCCGCAAAAGGATTATCACCGCATGTACGTGGGCGAGGCTCTGGCCCTGCTTTCCAAAAAATAGCGCCGGGATATCGCCTGACGGGTCAGGGGGAAGGCCCGCCGGGGTTCCCGGCGTCCCCCGTTTGTTCCCGGACAGAAACCTTCCATACCCTGCCCGCGTCAAGTTCCCAGCGGTGGTTTACATAGGCGGAGAAGGCTTCCGCCTCGGCGGTAAATATTTCATCAAATTCCGGCCAGAACGGGTTCCCCCGGGCCGACAGCTCTTCGCGCCCGGGAAGCGCGGCCCTGCGCCAGGGAGAAACCTTTATCATACTGTTGGGAATGGTTTCGCTGAAATAGAGGCCCGCCCGGGAAACGGGCTGCTGGAGGATGTGGGCCATGAATTCATTTACCACCAGATAATCATCGCCGGTATCGTAGCGCTGAAAATCAAAAAAGGAAGCGAGGAAACGTTTCGCCTGACGGGGGAATTTTTCCCATCGTTCCCGGCTGAAATTCCGGAAATCTTCATCGATAAAAAAGAGGCCGTGGAATCCCTCGTGGGCCATGAAGCGCAGGCGAAGATAGGCGGCGGATTCCCGTGATATCGAGATGACGCCCCCTTCCCCCGCGCCGCCGTTCCGCCTTACAATGCCGGATTCGACGAGTATTTCTTCAAGCTCCCGTTCCTCGGCAAGGAGGGGAAAATTGCTCTTCCGGGCGGCGTCAAAAAAACGGGCAAGATCTTCGGCGCGGTAATCGTGGGCGTTCCAGCCGTGAAGTCCGGCGATTTCTTCGTCGGCGGCAAGGCGGCCGCGAAAACCGGCCTTCTCGGTAAAAAAGGCAAGCCGTTTGAAAAGCCTGTCCTGGGCCGCGTAATCGGCGGTATCGAAAACAAGGAGCGAAGGAAAGGATTCCCAGCGGAAAACTTCATAGCGGGGATCGCGCCAGGCCTCCCGCGGAAAGTCCAGGATGATTCCGGGATCCGCGGAAACGGGCAGGGGGAAACGCGGAATGTCCGGATAGCACAGGATAAAGGCGCGGACGGCGCCGGCCTCAAGGACGAGCGCCCCGGAATCGGGGGATATCAGGCCGGAGGGGAGGCGGAATTTCCCGCCGGAGGCAAGTTCAAAGCGGCGGCTTCCGGTTTCAACCAGCGCGGCCGCGTCCCGGCGGCCCCGCGCGCCGTCCCCTCCGGTTTCGACCAGCAGTTCGGGGCCGCGGCCTTCCGCGCCGCCCTTCGCGGCCGGAGGATCGAGCGCCCAGGCGCCGTCCCGCCGCCGGTACACAAAGGGGCTGGTGAAAAAATGCTTTTCGCCGTGGGGGACGGCGCTTTCCCGGTAAAAACCGAACCAGCGGGGCTTTATATCCAGGGAGCGGATTTTGAAAACCGGCGGGACGGCGCCGGGCGGCGGTTTCCGCCCGGAGGGAACTTTTTCCGCCGCCGGACCGGACGGAAGCAGCTCTATGCTGAATTGCCGGGGAAAGGAATCCAGGGGCACGGCATAGTGAAAAACCGCGTCCGGCCCGGCGTCCATGCCAAGGAAGGCAAGATCCAGGGGCAGGGCCCAGGAATCCCCGTCAATCCGCAACACCAACTGCCGGCTTTCCTTCAGCGCCGGAAGGGGCGCGGCGGAAAAAGCGTAGCCTATTTCCAGGGAAGAAAGGG
>JAISND010000240.1 GCA_031276615.1 Treponema sp.
GCCCTGCTGCAAGGCACGGGTATTCCGGCGAAAATACTTGCCGGCAGCGCCGTTGCCGGTTTCGGGGGACATTCCACCCTGAGCCTGGGGGATAAATACTTTGTCGCCGAAACCTGCGAATACCGAAAACACTTTCTTGCCTTTCACCCGCGGCGTATTATTTTAACCTCGGTGGAAAGCGATCACCAGGATTTTTTCCCGACCTTTGAATCGATTCGGGACGCCTTTGCCGAATACGGCAGGCGCCTTCCCGCGGGCGGGGAACTTGTTTACTGCGCCGACGATCCGGGGGCTTCGGAGGTTGCCGCCGTCCTGAAAGGCGAAGACAGGGGTATCCGCTTTATTCCCTACGGCTTCAGCGCGGAAGGGGAGTACCGCGTCAACTCCTGCGGAGTCGAAAACGGGCGGCTGGTTTTCACGATAGCGGGCTTTCCGGGCGAGCTGAAAATGCGCGTACCGGGACGCCACCAGGCGCTGAACGCCGCCGCCGCCCTCGCGCTCTGTTCACTGCTTGTGGAAAAAGAATTCGGCGGCTGGGATGAAAAAAACCGGGAGAACGCGCGGAGGGCCCTTGAGAATTTCAGCGGCTCGAAACGGAGATCGGAAATCATCGGCGAAGCCGGCGGCGTTCTCTTCATGGATGATTACGGGCATCATCCGGCCGCGATAAAGACGACACTGGAAGGGTTAAGGGCTTTTTACCCGCGGCGCAGGCTTGTCGTCAGTTTTATGCCGCACACCTACACCAGAACCGCGGCGCTGCTTGACGAATTCGCCTCCTCCTTCAGTGACGCCGGCCTGCTGGTGCTTCACAAAATTTACGCCTCCGCCAGGGAAAATTATTCCGGGGGCGTCACGGGCAGAACCCTTTTTGAAAAGGTGAAGGGCCCGGGCGCTTCGTCCGGGGAGGGAGACGGGCGGGTTTTCTACGCGGAGGAGCCTCTGGACGCGCTTGATTTGCTGAAGAAGATGCTAAAGCCGGGGGATCTTTTTATCACCCTGGGCGCCGGAAACAACTGGCCCCTGGGTATTGAACTTTACCGTTACTTCAAAACCGCGGATGCGGAAGGCGGGCCGGAATGAAGAGCATGACGGCCTACGCCTACAGGGAAAAAGCGGCGGAAGGCATGACCCTTTCTGTCGAAATGAAGGGTTACAACAACCGTTTCCTCGAGATTTACGTGAACCTTCCCCCCTGGCTTTCGGGCCTTGAACCGAGGCTGAGGGAATATATTGCCTCTCGGAACCACAGGGGAAAAATCGAGGTTTCCGTCCGCGTAAGGGAACGGGACGCGAAAATTTCCGTAACGGTACACACCGGGGCGGCGCGGGCGTACCGGGACGCAATCTTGTCGATAGCCGCCGATCTCGGGATCGACGAGAAGCCGTCGCTCCCGCTTGTCCTTGGAATGGAAGGGGTGCTTGAGGTTGAAAAGAACAGGGACGACGAACGCTTCTGGAAGGAAATGGAACCGGTTCTTGAGGAAGCCGCGGAGGCCTTTGAAACGGAGCGCGTGCGTGAGGGGAAACATACCGAAGAGGACATCCTCAGGCATGCGGGACGAATTGAGGCAATGCTGCGGAGGGTTGCTGCGTACGCGCCCGAACTTGAGAATTCAATAAAGGAAGGCATCAAATCCCGCTTTTCGGAACTTCTGGGGGATGGGATCGATGAAAACCGGGTGCTCGCCGAAACCGCGGTTCTCCTTGTGAAATACACCATTTCCGAGGAAATATCCCGTCTTGGCAGCCACCTTTCGGAATTTCGCGCCGAAACCGCGAGAAACCCCGCTCCCGGCAAAAAGCTCGATTTTCTCTGCCAGGAAATAAACCGGGAAATAAACACCATCGGCTCAAAAAGCAATATCATTGAAGCAAGCCGCGCGGTGGTTGAAATGAAAGATGCCCTTGAAAATATCAGGGAGCAGTTGAGGAACGTGGAGTAGGGAAAAGATGTTTTCTTTGTTTCACCGTTTTTATAATTCGTGCCTGTCTATAATGTAGCCTCATTATAGACAGACTTCCTTCTTAAAACCCGGCTCGCCGTTTAGTTTACCCCGCCAAAGATCATGTTTGGAATCCAGAGTACCACACCGGGCAGGAACACCAGGATCAGCAATTCCAGTATTACCGCCAGCAGGAAGGGTATACTTGCCCTGGCGTATTCCTCGGGGGGACAGTTAATGATGCCGCAGACCGTATACAGCGCGGAACCTACCGGAGGAGTCATGACCCCAAGAGTCACCATAGTAGTCATGAGGACGCCGAAGTGCACCGGATCCATCCCCAGCTGGGTAACCATCGGAAGGAAGATAGGGGTAAGGAGCAGGAAATTGACGTTGCTGTCCAGGAACATCCCGGCGATAAAGAGAAATACCAGGATAACGAGAGTCAATATCTGTACATTTTCGGTAATGCCAAAAATAAAGCCGCTCAAAACCACCGGCAGTTTGACATAGGTGATGGCATAGCTGAAAGGCCCGGAAAAAGCAACTATAAGCATAATAGCCCCGTTGTCTTTTACCGAGGTAACAAGGGCGGTTTTAAATTTTTCCCAGGTAAGTTCTTTGTACACGAATTTGCCGACAAGAATGGCATAAACTACCGCGAAGGCTCCGGCCTCGGAAGGGGTGAATATACCGAAACGAATTCCCACAATGAGGATTATCGGGAAAAGCAGCGCCCAGATCGATTCCTTCAAATTGAGAAAAAGTTCTCCGGCGCTGAGTCTCGGAGCGTCTTTTTTGGGGGGATCGAATTTGTAGTACCGGGAGGTAAGGGTTGTTGTGGTCATGAGGAAAATCATCATCAGAACGCCGGGAATAATACCCGCCGCGAAAAGCCGCCCGATGGATACTTCGCCGATAAAACCGAATATGATAAGACCCAGGCTGGGG
>JAISND010000263.1 GCA_031276615.1 Treponema sp.
CTCGCCCCAAAAATCATAAAAATTATACCACTGGTAGGGATGTTCTTTACAGTATTGCTCAAGCCGGCGCGCGAAAAGAGACGCCAGTTCCCCTATCCGTCCTTCCCTTTCACGGCGGGAACAGTCAAAAGAAACGCCGCTTTTGTGAATATGCATGACATAGGCGGAGGAAAGGGAAACGTCCTTCCGCCTCAGGGCAAAGACAAAATAGACCGGCGCGCCGAGGAGCGAAGCGAGAAAGAAGGGCCCGTAGGGAAAGGGCGCTTCCTCCCCGAAAAAGGGAAGGGACAGAAAACGGCTGCCCTCGCTGCCGGAAGTTCTGTCCCCGGCGATTACCACAAGCTCCCCGGCGGCAAGGCGCTCCTGGAGCAGGATCACGGCCTCGGGGCCCATGTCCTTCGCGCCGATCAGGTGCGTCATGGACTGCGGATTCAATTCGGTCAGCATGCGGTTGAAATGGGCGCTGACGCTAAAGTCCACAATGGCGTTAACCGGAATTTCGCGGGAAACGCCGGTACGGTTTAGACCCGCCAGGGCCCGGATAAATTCCATGTTTCCCAGGTGCGAACTTACCAGAAAGGCCCCCTCCCCCCTTTCCAGCCTTTCAACAAGCTCCCCGATGTCGTCATCCTGAAAACTTATTCGCCTGAAGGAAACCTTGCCGCCCCAGGATTCCACCTTTTCTATCAGGGACAGGGCAAAGGCAAGGATATGGGAAAGACGGCTTGCCCTGAAGCCGGAACAGCCGGGTTCCGTCCCGAGAACCGCCGCAACCCTGTCAAGATACCGGCCGGATTCTTCCCTTGCCCGTTTTGAAAACAAAAAATAAAAAAAGCCCACGGGAAAGGCGGCAAGCCTCAGAACAATAACCGGGAAGAATCTGAACATGAGAAGGATGAGTTTTACATGCCAGTATCCGGCCGCGGCTTCCTTCTGTTTCGTCCAGTGCGTTTCGCCGCCCCGCGCTTTCGCATCCTCCCCGGCGGGGCCGCCGGGCCGCTCTTTTTTATCCATGCTTCGTCCCGCGGCGGAGGGCGCGGCCAAAGGCGCGGCCGAGAAGCAGGGGAAAGCGGAGCAGCATGCCGCAGCAGAGCCGGGTAAAGACCCAGCTTATACCCAGGTTGTCCCGGACCACCCTGAAATGCGAAACGCCGCCGGCGGGGTACATGACACGCACCGGGTGAAAAATCAGGGGAACCCTTTCCCAGTAAAGGCGAATCAGAAGCTCCACGTCAAAACCCATTCTGGAATCAAGGCGATGTTTCCGGCACAGGCGGAGGACCTTTTCCACGGGGTACACGCGGAAGCCAAGCATGGTTTCGATTACCTCCGTCGAAAGGGTTACTATCTTTGCCCAGGTGTTGGCGATCTTTCTTCCGTTCCTGCGGCTCGCCGGAACGGAGTCGTCATACTCCGGGTAACCGCAGATTACCGCCTCCGGATGCGCCGCCGATTCTTCAAGGAAAAACCCCACCCTGCCGCAGTCATGCTGGCCGTCCGCGTCCACCTGCAGCACGTGGCTCAGGCCAAGCTCGCCGGCCTTTTCAATCCCCGCGAAAACCGCCGCGCCCTTGCCGCGGTTTTCGGGAAGCCGCACGGGAACCGCGAGCGGCTCCTCCGCGCGGATCTTTTCAAGGGCCTCCCTTGTCTCCCCGTCACTGCCGTCGTCCACGATGATGATGGGCAGCCCCAGCCCTTTCAGCTCCTTCACCACTCCGCCGGCGGCTTTTCCGTGATTGTAAACGGGAATTACAAAACCCTGTTTCCGCGCACCGGCCGAAAGGCCGGCGGAGCGGGCGGATTCCACAACGCCGCCCATCACTCAGCCCCCCCGCGCACGGTAAAGGAGCCGGAGGAATAAACCGTCCCGCCGTCCGGGCTTGTGAGGACAAAGGAAACGGTTTCAGCCCTGCGGTTAAGTTCAAGGCGAAGGGGCGTGTCCGGGTACACAAGGGCGGAAAATTTAAGCCGCTTCGCCTGCCTTACGCCGATCCCGGTTTTAAAAAAGCGATCGGCGTAACGGATGGCCAGCTCAAACTGCGCCACGGCCGGCAGCACCTTGAGTAAGGGAAAGTGAACGTCAAAGTAATCGCTTCCGGGCGGCACCGTGAATTCAAGAAGCGCCCTGTCCTCCGTTTCCTCAAGAACCTTCTCCGGGCCGACGCCCCGGGACGCGATTATACCGCAGGCCCCCTCCGAATCCGGAGATTCCGGGCGGCCTTCCCGGGCAAAGAGGGCTTCCATCTCAAGCCTCTTCTTTTTCCCCTGGGCGTCAAGCGGGAACACGTCGATATAACGCCATTTCTTCGGAAGCACCACGCTTTCAAAGAACCGGAGAAGATACTCCCTGAACCAGCGGTTGATTTCAAAATTGTCAAGTCCCCGGAACCGCTCCTTCCCGCTGTCGTTAAGCGCAATGACCGCGGCGAGGTACTGGCGTCTGCCGGACAGGGCTATGACGCAGGTGTCGGAAACAAGGCCCGACTGAAGAATCCGCGCCTCCACTTCGGGAAGGGATATCCGCTTTTCCTCGATTTTGACGATGGAGTCGGCCCTGCCCCGGAGGAGGAAACGGCCGTCCGGCAGCATGTCCGCGAGATCCCCGGTGGTAAAGCCGGCGGGGTCTTTTATGTAGGGGGAACGAACCACCAGGCGGCCTTCCCCGTCAAGCGAAAGTTCGGCGTTGTCAAAGGGAGTCCACTCGGGGCCGTTCTTTGACTGCCGCCAGGCGATGCCCGAGGTCTCGGTGCTGCCGTAAACCTCCAGGGGCCAGAAACCGAAAACCCCGTTCGTCTTTTCCGCGACCTCGGGGGTAAGTACCCCGCCCGAGGTATAGATCCAGGGGCTTTTGAGGGGATAACGCGCTTCCGGTGAAAGTCCCGCGCTGCCGGAAGCCGCGGCGTCCGCGCTTTTTACCTCGACGGCGCGCTTCAGAAAAGCGGGCACGGTTTTGAACAGGTAGCACACTTCGTGTAGTTACCCGAATTCCGCGGGAAACTCGACGCGGCTGCGGCGGAAGGGAACCGCCGCGGTAAAGGGCAGCAGTATGGTGTAGAGGATACCGTAGATGTGGTGCTGGCTTACCGTGGAGCAGACCTTGCGGCTGAGCCACTCTTCGCCCCACTTGGAAAGGATAAAGGCGTTGTCCGTTTCAAATTCGGTCAGCCGCTGCCGCACCGCCTTGGGCTTTCCCGTGGTACCCGAGGTATACATCAGGATCACCGTTTCATCGGCGTTTATCGGCGGCGGGGCCGCGGAAAGGGCTTCGGCGGGGGCCGGCCCCGAAAGCAGGGAAGGGAGAAAATGTATATCCCCGGACGCATCCGCCGGGCCCAGGTTCTGATCCGTCAGGAAGGCGGTTCCGTCCCGCCTGATTTCGGCGATATAGTCGGGCGAGATATTGGCGGTCAGATGCGCCTCCCTTTTGCATTGCAGCAGGGCGGCCAGGGACACGAGGAAATACCAGCAGTCCCCGGCGTGGAGTATCCATTTCCGGGCGCCGTCTTTTTCTATCAAAAGCCGCAGGCGCGCCGTATCCTCAAGAAAATCCTTCCAGGTTTTGTAGATTCCGCCGGACCAGCGTCCCTCGTAGCACAGTACGGTTTCCGGCGGCCGGGAACCGGCGGTGAATTGTGAAAGCGGTATGGCTTTGGGCATTTTTCTGTCACTTATCCTGCGTACAATAAATTCCCCGGCAAAGAGGGTTCCTATCAGTATATACGAAACGCCGCCGTTATAAACAGACCAGAGCAGGTCGGACGCCGAAAGAACCGTATAGAGGGCGATGCCGCCGTTCACGGTGAAAAAGGCGCACCAGACAAGGGTTACTTTGCGGCAGTAGCCTTCGATCCGTTTTTCGGCGAGGGAACCCCGTATGCGTTTGTCCTGTAGTACCGCGAAACGGAAGATCATGGGCGGCGGCGAAAACAGGGTAAAACCGAAGGCGCCCAGCATGACCGTGTTCACGAGAACGGGGTAGAGCTTCAGAAAAACCGCGGAATTGCTTATGAAACAGGCCAGCGCCGTTCCCCCAAGGAGGACAAGACTTAAAACCCTGGGGAGGCTTTTCTTTTTTGAGGTCGCGCCGAGAAAAAAAACAAGGGCGGCAAAGACGACAAAAACGGAAAAATAACGCGCCGGTATTTCAAGAATCACGAGAAAACAGAAAACCAGAACCGGATAGGCCGCGGTAAGTATATATAAAAGTATCTTCACCATGGGGAAGAAATTTCAGGAACCGGGCTGATCCAGAAGCGGGTAAAGCACTCCGACAACATCCTGAACGGTACGGGCGTTTTTGAACAGCGCCGGATCGATTTTTCCGGGGACATGCTCCTTCATTTTTACAACAAGATCTACCGCGTCTATGGAATCAAGATCGAGATCGTCGTACAGTTTCGATTCGGGGCTGATCGTCTTCGCCTCGATTTCAAACTCCGAAGTAAGGATATCCCGTATTTTCAGAAAAAGATCGTCCTTTGTCATGACCCTATCTCCCCGCCGTCTCCGCGGTGATGTACGCCGCCAGGGCATCCACCGAGGCAAAATGCTTTTTATTGTCCGTGTTTTCGGCGGAGAATTTAACGCCGAATTTCTTTTTCAGGGCAACGCCCAGTTCCAGGGCGTCAATTGAATCAAGACCCAGCCCGGAGCCAAAAAGAGGCTCCCCGTCCTTGATGTTTTCAGGGCTTGTATCCTCAAGCTCCAGGGCGCTGATTATAAGCTCCTTGATTTGTCGTTTCAGATCATCCATCCGCTATACCTCTGGTCAATAATTTGATCCCCATAGATTACGGGAAAACGCTCCCCTTGTCAATCCTCTCACGTGCGCCTGTAGCAATTCTCATTTTAACCACGAACAGGCACGAACCCTCACGAACGGAAGAACTATCGAAGCGCAAGTTCGTGTTTTTTCGTGTTGTTCGTGGTTAATTTCCCCGTTTTTTGTCTAAAC